>DATNGN010000079.1:0-2770 GCA_035605875.1 Casimicrobiaceae bacterium | reverse complement strand
CTCACCGACAACGAAAAGAGCCTGACGTCGCTGGCGCTTGGACTTGGCGCGATCAACCAGGGCAACAGCGGACTGCTGGAGCTCGCGCAACAGGCGGCGCAGCAGATCGGCCAGGGCGGCGGCAACCTGCGCGAAGTCGATTACGCCAATCAGCTGGCGATCCTGTCGCAGCGGATCGCGAAGAATGCCAATACGATCGCATCCGCCGACGAGATCGATCCGGAAGTCGCCTTTCTCCTCGGCAAGGACGACGCCGCCTTCCGCGATGTCGTCAACGGTCTCGCGAAGGGCAGCGACGCGCTGCGCCTCTCGCCTGTTCGCTCCGACGACGCGCGGGCGACGCTCGACGAGCTCGGCAAGCGCTTCGGTGCGTACGAGGCGGGCATCAATTCGATCCTTTCCAACATGGCGAACCTCGTCGTCGCCAAGCAGGCGGCGCGCAGCATCATCAACGAGGCCGAGCCGCTGTTGACCGACACGACGAAACTGACCGCGCAGTACGAGACGGGGGCGAAATCGCGCGCGCTGACGCTCGGCCTCGCGATTCTCTTCGGGGTGATAGCGCTCGGATGCCTGGCGCTGATCGCCAAGGTATTCCTCGACGACGCGCGGCTTCGCGCGCAGGACAGCGAGCACGAGAACAAGCGCAACCAGGAAGCGATCCTTCGGCTCCTGAACGAAATGGGCAATCTCGCCGACGGCGATCTCACCGTGCAGGCGTCGGTCACCGAGGACGTCACCGGCGCGATCGCCGACTCGATCAATTTCACGATCGAGGAATTGCGCACGCTGGTGCGCGGGATCAACTCGGCGACCGATCAGGTCACGAAGGCCACGCAGGAAACGCAGGCGATCTCCAACCGGCTGTATGAAGCGTCGCAACGCCAGAACCGCGAAATCCAGCAGGCTTCGGCGTCGGTGCTCACGATGGCGGATTCGATCAACGAGGTTGCGCACAACGCGGCGCAATCGGCGAAAGTGGCCGAGGCGCAACTCGCCGCCGCGGAAAAGGGCGGCAGCGCCGTGCAGAACCAGATCTCGGGCATGAACGACATCCGCTCGCAGATTCAGGAGACGTCGAAGCGCATCAAGCGGCTCGGCGAATCCTCGCTCGAGATCGGCGAGATCGTCGAGCTCATCTCGGACATCACCGAGCAGACGAACGTGCTCGCGCTCAATGCCGCGATCCAGGCCGCGTCGGCGGGCGAAGCGGGACGCGGCTTCACCGTCGTCGCCGAGGAAGTGCAGCGGCTCGCCGAGCGTTCGGGCGAGGCGACGAAACAGATCGAAGCGATCGTCAAGACCATTCAGGCCGACACGCAGGATGCCGTCGCGGCGATGGAAAAATCGACCGTCGGCGTCGTCGAGGGCGCGAAGCTATCCGACGCTGCGGGGCAGGCGCTCACGGAAATCCGGCGCGTCTCGCGCGAGCTGGCCGAGCTCATCGGCAGCATTTCCGCGCAGACGCAGCGCCAGTCGGCGTCCGTCACCGATGTCACGCGCGGCATGCAAGGCATCCTGCGGATATCCGAGGAAACCACCGAAGGCACGAAGCAGACGAACGTGTCGATCGGCCAGTTGACGAAGCTTGCGGCGGAATTACGCAGTTCCGTCGCCGGCTTCAAGGTCTGACACCGCCCGACGCGAAACTGCGATGGAGAGCGCCCGCGTGTTGAGTGAAACGGCAACGGAATTCGATCTCGGCCCGCTGTCGTGGGTGCAGGGCGAAATCGACGAGGCGTTGACGCGCGGCGCCGAGGCGCTCGCGGCGTTCCGCGCGAATCCCGCCGACACGGCGTCGCTCAAGCACGCGCGCTCGCATGTCCACCAGGCCGCCGGCGCGATCCAGATGGTCGGCCTCGATGCGGTCGTCGCGTTCACCGACGAGATCGAGCGCCAGCTCGTTCGTCTCGAGGATCTCGCGCCCGAGGAAGTGCCGGGCGTGGCCGATCCCGTCGACCGCGCATGCAGCCGGCTGCGCGTTTTTCTCGACGAGATCGGCAATGGCGCGCCGCCGATTCCGCTGTCGCTCGCGCCCGAATACGAGGCGATGCGCAAGGTGCGCGGCGAGGACGCGCCGGCGCCGGCCGATCTCTTTTATCCGGATCTCAACGTGCGCCCGCCGCGCGCGCCGGCGACCGAAATCATGCCCGCCGCTCGGCTCGCGTCGCACCTGCTGAAGGAGCGCCGACAGTACCAGCGCGGACTGCTCGACTGGCTGCGCGGCGCCGCGAGCGGGGCTGCGGCGATGCGCGCTGCGATCGCCGCGATCGAGGACGTCACGGCGCAGTCGAGCCTTCGCGCGTTCTGGTGGACCGCGGGCGCGCTGCTCGAGGCACTGGAAAAGAAAGGGCTCGAGCCGTCGTTCGGCGCGAAGCAGCTCGTCGCGCGGATCGACATGCAGATTCGCCGCGTGACCGAAGGCAGTGCGAAGGTCGCCGATCGGCTCCGCCGTGAAGTGCTCTATTACATCGCGACGGCGGCGCCCGTGGCGCCGCAGATCGAGGCGGTGCAGCACGCGTACGGTCTCGCGGCGCTGATTCCTTCGCCCGAGGCGCTCGACGCCGATGTCGTGCGGCTGCAGCCGCTGCTGCGTGAAGCGCGAGACCAGCTCGCGAGCGCCAAGGACGCGTGGCTCAAGGCCGCGTCGGGACGCGCCGACAATCTTCCGAAGCTCGCGCAGATCCTCGCGTCCGCGCATGCGAAGGCGCAGGACATCGCGCATCCGGCACTGTCGAAGCTCACCGGCGCGCTGGCAGCACGGCTCGCG
>DATNGN010000078.1:0-45069 GCA_035605875.1 Casimicrobiaceae bacterium | reverse complement strand
CGAGGCCGACGACGTGCAGCGCCAGCACGACCAATATCAACAAGGCGAGCGCTACGGCCGCGCCGCGCCTGCGAAATGCGTCGGCGAGCGCGGCGGCGTGCGGCGCGCCTGCGCGCGCCTTCCTCTTCAGCGCGTCTTGATGCGGAGCGGCAGCTTCGTGACGGTTGCGGTGTCGACGTCGATCTCGTAACGCTCGACGACCTTCGACTTCGCCGCCGGCAGGATGCCGAGCTTTTCGGCGGCCCGGCGGGCCTTGAATTCCTCGAGCGCCTTGGAGGCGACGCTCGAGGGCTTGAACGTGGAATTGGTGTGCGTGGCGAGCGATGTGCCCATACGCTTCAGCGCCGCCGCGAGCTTGCGTTTGTGAAGGCTGCTGTTGCTCGATTTGCTCGATGACATGATCGATACCGGAATATGTGACGCGTCTGGCGTTCTCGTGACCTTGCCGGCGGACCGCTATGCCGACGTCATAAGTATGCGCGATCACGGCGCCGTTTGTGCGACGGGCGACGAGCGTACGGTTCGACGGTCGTGAGCGTTGTCGCTTTCGCGCACATGGCCTCTCGCGGGACCGTTTTCTGTGGACCACAGTTTGTTCATGCCGTGGGGACACATGCGTAGCGCCGCGTGTCGATCCTGACGAGACGCACCGGCGTGCGGTACAGCCGCTCGATGTTCTCGGCGGTCAGGGCGCGATCGACCCGATCGAGCGCGAGCATCGCGCCATCGGCAAGCAGCAGCGCGCGATCCGCATGCGCGAGCGCCTGGTCGGGCTCGTGCGTCGAGAAGAGGATCGTCATGCCGCCCTCGCGCAGGCGATCGATCTCGCCAAGCACGCGGGCACGATTGCCGAAGTCGAGGCTTGTCGTCGGCTCGTCGAGCACGAGCACCGACGCCTGCTGCGCGAGCGCGCGCGCAATCATGACGAGCTGGCGCTCGCCTCCCGAAATCTCGGTGACCCGACGCTGCGCGAGCGCGTCGATGCGCAACGTCGCGAGCGCGCCGTGTGCCGCGCGGTAATCGTCGTGACCGGGGCGCGCGAACGTTCCGACGAGCGACGCGCGGCCCATCAGCACCGCTTCGAGCGCGCTGAATCCGAACGCCGGCACGTGTTGCTGCGGAACGTAGGCGAGACGCCTGGCGCGCTCGCCCGGCGCGAGTTCGGACAGCGGAATGCCGCCAACCGAAACCGCTCCGGCCTGCGGCGGCAGCAAGCCGAGCAGCGTGCGAAACAGCGTCGTCTTCCCGGCGCCGTTGCCGCCGAGCACCGCGAGCGTTTCGCCGCGCGCGAGCGAGAACGTGATGCCACTGCCGACGCGCCGCGTGCCGAAACCGAAGGCGAGATCGCGCACGTCGAGCATCAGAACATCCGCCGTGCGCGCGCGAGCAGCACGATGAACACCGGCGTGCCGACGACTGCCGTGAGAATGCCGGGCGGCACCTCGATCGGGGCGAGCGTGCGCGCCAGCGTGTCGATCACGAGCATGAACGCAGCGCCGAACAGCGCGGCCGCGGGCAGCAGTCGCGAGAACTCCGGACCGACGACAAGACGCGCCATATGCGGCACGACAAGGCCGACCCAGCCGATGATGCCGGACACCGCGACGCTCGCCGCCGTCGCGAGCGTGGCCACGGCGATGACGACGCCGCGCAATCGCCGCGTGTCGACGCCGAGCGCGCGCGCCTCGTCCTCGGAAAGCGCGAGCAGGTTGATGCGCCATGCGAGCAGCAGCAGCACGACGAGCGATGCCGCGACGGCTGGCACGAGGCTCACGATCTCGATGCTCGACGCCGACGCGAAGCTGCCCATCAGCCAGAACGTGATCGCGGGCAGCTCGTTGTACGGATCGGCGAGGTACTTGGTGAGCGAAATCGCCGCGCCGAGCAGGCTCGCCACGACGATGCCGGTGAGGATCAGCGTCACGAGCGGGTCATGCGCACGCAGGCGCGCGGCGATCAGCATCACGACGCTGACGGCGAGCAATCCGCCGACGAACGCAGCCGCTTCGATCGCAAGAAAGCCGGCGCCGACGACGATGCCGAGGGCGGCGCCGAGCGCTGCACCCGACGACACGCCGAGTGTGTCCGGCGCGACGAGCGGATTGCGGAACAGATGCTGATACGCGGCGCCCGCGCTCGCCAGCGCGGCGCCGACGAGCATGGCCACAACGACGCGCGGCAGGCGGATCTGCCAGACGATCGCGTCGGCGGTCCCCTCGGTGGCGCTGTTTGTCAGATGCGCCCAGACGATCGCCGCGACGTCGGGCGGCGCGATCGGATAGCGGCCGGCGCCGAGCGCAACGAGCGCAAGCACGGCGAGCACGACGATTGCGGCAAGCAACACGAGGCCCGCGGGCGAACGCGCGCGGACCTTTGCAGGGGAGCGGTCAGCTTCGTCGATTGCAACGCGCACGCGCCGAATGGTACGTCGGTGCTTGGTTGGCAGCCGCCCGGCCTGCAACGCCGATCACGAATCGGTGCCGGCGTTCGGGAAGAAGAGCTGCCGGCCGTTGATCTTGTAGTCGGCGATCGCCTGCTGGCCATGCGGCGAGACGAGCCAGTCGATGAACTTCTGGCCAAGCTCCTTTTTCACCTGCGGATGCTTCCGCGGATTCACGAGCATCACGCCGTATTGATTGAAGAGCCGCTTGTCGCCCTGCACGACGATCCCGAGGTCGCCGCGATTCTTGAAGTTGAGCCACGTGCCGCGGTCGGACAGGATGTAGGCGTTCATTCCCGCTGCGGTATTGAGCGCAGGCCCCATGCCCGAGCCCGTCTCGCGATACCAGGGGCCCTTCGCCTTCGCGATGTCGATGCCGGCGTCCTTCCACAGCCGAAGCTCCGCCGAGTAGGTGCCGCTCTTGTCGGCGCGCGAAACGAATGGCGCCTTCGCCTTGTCGATTTTTTCGAATGCGACCGCGATGTCCTTGCCGCCCGCGACGTGGGCAGGATCGGATTTCGGTCCGATCAGCACGAAGTCGTTGTACATCACCGGATAGCGCTCGACACCGTTGCCTTCGGCGAGCCACTTGAGCTCGGCGGGCTTGTCGTGCACGAACACGACGTCCGCGTCGCCGCGCCGACCGATGTCGAGCGCCTGCCCCGTGCCGACGGCAACGACGCGCACCTCGATGCCGGTGTCCTTCGTGAACGCCGGCAGCAGATGTCCGAACAATCCCGACTGCTCGGTCGACGTCGTCGACGCGACGACGATGAACGGCTGCTCGGCCGCCGCGCCGGTTGCGACCAGCAAGCCGAGCACGACGACGAGGCCACCGACAAGACGTTTCATCACAATCGCTCTCCTTCGAGAAAGGCCCTTCCTTCCGGTGAACGCGGCGCAGCGAAGAACTGCGCCGCGTCCGTGCATTCGGTGACGCGCCCCGCATCGAGGAACACCACGGTGTCGGCGAGCCGCTTCGCCTGGCCGAGGCTGTGCGTCGTCATCACGATCGTCGTACCGCGCGCATGAATCGCGGAGACGATGTGCTCGACGGCGCGCGTCGCGGGCGGATCGAGGCTCGCCGTCGGTTCGTCGAGGAACAGTACCTCGGGCTCGAGCGCCGATGCGCGCGCCAGCGCAAGCCGCTGCTGCTCGCCGCCCGACAGCACACGCGCCGGCCGATCGGCAATGCCGCTCAGACCGACACGCGCGAGTGCATCGTCGACGCGCCGACGCGCCTCGGATCCGCGGACGCCGGCGAGCGCGAGCGCATGGCGCACGTTGCCGGCCGCCGAGCGGCGCAGCAGCACCGCGCGCTGGAACACCATCGCCTGATTGACGGGCCGCGTCGTCTGGCGACCCCACGTGACGCTGCCCGCATCGGGCGCGATCAATCCATGCAGCACCCGCAGCAGCATGCTCTTTCCCGCGCCGTTCGCGCCGAGGATGAACGTGCGCGATCGCGGCTCGATCGTGAGATCGATGCGGTCGAGCACGCGCGTTCCGCGGCGGACGACCGCGATGCCCGACGCGACGATCGGCAGGCCCGCGATGACCTCCGCGTCACCCAAAGCGCACCCTCGCCCACTGGCGCGTCAGGTGCACGCCGACGTTTACCGCCATGACGAGCGTCAGCAGCACGATGCCGAGACCGAGCGCAAGCGCGAGATCGCCCTTGCTCGTCTCGAGCGCGATCGCCGTCGTCATCACGCGCGTGACGCCGTCGATGTTGCCGCCGACGATGATGACGGCGCCCACTTCCGATGCTGCTCGTCCGAAACCCGCGAGCAGCACCGTCAGGAGCGACCAGCGCGTGTCCCACAGAAGCGTGGCCGTCGATTGCCGCCACGACGCGTTCAGGCTACGCAATTGCTCGCGATACTCGACCCATGCGTCCTCGACGATCTGGCGCGCGAGCGCCGCGACGATCGGAACGATCAGGATCGTCTGCGCGATCACCATCGCCGTCGGCGTGAACAGCAAGCCGAACTCGCCGAGCGGACCCGCGCGCGACAAGAGCAGATAGACGAGCAGGCCGACGACGACCGGCGGCAGGCCCATCGCGGCGTTCAGCGCGACGATCACCGGGCCGCGTCCAGGAAAACGCGCGATGGCGACCGCCGCGCCGAGCGGCAAGCCGATCGCTGCCGAGCACAGCGTCGACGTCAGGCTGATCGCAATCGACAGGCCCACGATCTGCGTGAGCCGCGGATCGAGATGCGCGACCATCCCGAGCGCCAGCGCGAAGCTCTGCGAGATCGTGTCCATCGGAACTGCATATTGTGCCGCGGGACTGCAATCTTATGCAATCTTTGCGGAAAGCAGGGTCAGAGACGGCTTTCGCTTCGAAAGTCGTCTCCGACCCTATGCGAGCTCGCGCAATATCCGCAGCGGTGGCTCGCGCACCGTCTCGCGCGTGCCGAGCCATCCGGCGCACAGCACGGCCAGTGCGCCGCCGACGATGCCGTAGACGAACACCAGCGGATTTCCGGTGAACGGAATATTGAACACCCGATCGGCGAGCGCCCATCCGATCGCGGTCGCGCCGACCGCGCCGAGGAAGCCCGCGAGCGCGCCGAGCAGCAGGAACTCGGCCGCATGCGCACCCCGCAACTGCGCCCGCGACGCGCCGAGCGTGCGCACGATCGCCGCGTCGAACTTGCGCTCGTCCTGCGTCGATGCGATCGCCGCCTGCAGCACGAGGAGGCCGCCGGCGAGCGTGAACAGGAACACAAACTCGACGGCGCGCGCGACGCGCTCGATGATCGACTGCACCTGCGCGAGGATTTCGGCGACGTCGATCGACAGGATGTTCGGATAGCGCTGCACGAGGCCCGACAACCAGCGCACGTCGCCTTGCGGCGCGCGGAAGGCGGCAATGTACGTCGCCGGCAACCGGTCGAGCGCACCGGGCGCGAACAGCGCGAAGAAGTTGACGCGGAAGCTGTCCCAGTCGACCTTGCGCGTGCTCGTCACCGGCGCGGTGATCCGAATGCCGCCCGCATCGAACGTCATGCGATCGCCGACCTTGACGCCGAGCGTCTTCGCGAGGCCCTCCTCGAGCGAGATGCCCGCGTCGGCGCCGCGCGCGTTCGACGCCCAGAAATGTCCGTCGACGACACGATTGCCGACCGGCAAAGTGTCCGTCCACGACAGGTTGAATTCGCGCTGCGCGAGCCTTCGCGCCCGCGTGTCCTCGTAGCGCGACGCATCGAGCGGCGCACCGTTCAACTCGACGAGGCGGCCGCGCACCATCGGCTTGAACTGCGGGTCGACACCGATGCGCTGCGCGAGCCATCGGCCCGCATCGTCGACCTGGTCGGGCAGCACATTGACGAGGAACTGATTCGGCGCATCGGCCGGCAGGCTCGCACGCCAGTCGCGCAGCAGGTCGCCGCGCACGACCGTCAGCAGCAAAAGCGCCATGAGCCCGAGCGCGAGCGCGCCGATCTGCAGGCTCGAGGCGAGCGCACGGCGCCGCAGATTCGCGAGACCGAAGCGCCACGAAACGCCGCGGGCCGGCACGCGACGCAGCAGCGCGAGCAGCAGCCATGCGAGCAGCCCGGCGGCGACGAGCAATCCGCCGACGCCGGCGAGCATGATGCCCGCAGCCTGCGCTTCGCGCGCCTGCCACCCGACGAGCAGTGCGATCGTCGCAATGCCGCACGCGTAAGCGAGCAGTGCGCTCGCGCGCGGACGCGGCAGGTCGCGTCGCAGCACGCGAAGCGGCGGCACGTTGGCGAGCGCCACGAGCGGTGGCAGCGCGAATCCGAACAGCAGCGCGATGCCGGTCACGACCGCCGCGACGGCCGGCATGGACGACGGCGGCGGAAGCGTGGCGACGACGGCGCCGGCGAGCAGCGCGGAGAGAAGCTCCTGGCCGATCAGCGCCGCGACGAGTCCGATCGCGCTGGCGGCAAGTCCGAAAATAACGAACTGGATCACGAACAGCGCCAGCGTCTGCGCAACGGGCGCACCGAAGCAGCGAAACATCGCCGCCGCATCGAGATGCCGTCGCAGGTAGCGCGATGCCGCGAGCGCAACGGCGACGGCGGCGAGCAGCACCGCGACGAGCGCCGACAGCCCGAGAAAGCGCTCCGCCCGCTCGAGCGTCTGCCGCACCTCGGGCCTCAGGTCGCGCACGCTTTCGACGCGCTGGCCGGCTTCGATGTGCGCGGCAACGAACGTGCGATAGCGATCGAGCTCGCCGCTTTTGTCGGTGGCGACCAGCAGGCGCCACGTCGCGCGGTTGCCGGGCGTCAGCAGGTGCGTGGCGGGCACGTCGTTCAGGTTCATCAAAAGCTTCGGTCCCGGCGCGAACCTGAGCCCCGCGATTTCCGGTTCCTCGGCGACGATCGCCGTGACGGTGAGCGTCGCATCGCCGACGGCGAGCTTGCTGCCGACGTGAGCTCCGGTGCGATCGGCGAGCCGCGTGTCGATCCATGCTTCGCCGCTGCCCGGGATGCCGCGCGCGGGTCGCTTTGCGCCGCTCGCCGGATCGACGAGCGTGACGCTGCCGCGCAACGGATAACCCTGCGTCACGGCTTTGACGTCGCTCAGCACGGCACTCGCATCCTTGGCATCCGCCTGCGCGATCATGCTGTTGAAGCGAATCGCCGGCGACGTCGCGAGGCCCAGCGCTTTCGCTTCGGTCGCATAGAGATCCGGGAGCGGATGGTCGCCGCTGACCATCAGATCGGCGCCGAGCAGCAGGTTCGCCTGCCGCGCGAGTCCCTGCTTGACCCGATCGGCGAAGAAAGCGACGGTGCCGACGCTCGCGACCGCGAGGACGATCGCGACGATCAGCACGCGTAACTCGCCCGCGCGCCAGTCGCGCGCCGCGAGGCGCAGCGCTAGGCGGAGCGTTTGCATGGCGTCGCCGGTTCGCTGCGCTCGTCGGCGACGAGCCGGCCGCCCGCGAGGGAAATGCGTCGCTCGCAGCGGCTCGCGAGATTGACATCGTGGGTGACGAGCAGAAGCGTCGTGCCGTGCTCGCGGTTGAGCCGGAACATGAGCTGGGCGATCTCGACACCCGTCGCATTGTCGAGATTGCCGGTCGGCTCGTCGGCCATCAGGATCTTCGGATCGCTCGCGAATGCGCGTGCGATTGCGACGCGCTGCTGCTCGCCGCCGGAAAGCTGCCGCGGATGATGATGCGTGCGCTTCGCAAGTCCGACGCGCGCGAGCCATTCGCGTGCGCGCGGCGCGGCGTCTGACACGCCGGCGAGCTCGAGCGGCAGCATCACGTTCTCGAGCGCGGTCAGCGCCGGCAGCAGCTGGAACGACTGGAACACGAAGCCCAGCAGCCGTTGCCGCAGCGCTGCGCGCCCATCCTGGTCGAGCGTCGCGAGCGGCACGTTGTCGAGCGCCACGTCGCCCGCCGTCGGATCGTCGAGCCCCGCGAGCAATCCGAGCAGCGTCGTCTTGCCGGATCCGCTTGCGCCGACGATGGCGAGCGTCTCGCCGTCGCCCACGTCGAACGTCACGTCGTCGAGGATCGTGAGCGGCGCATCGCCGCTTTGCACGGTCTTCGAGAGGCGCTGTGCGCGAATGATCGGTGGTGGCATTTGCGTTCGATTCTACGCGGCACGTTTCGTGCGGTTCTGCATGTTGCCGACGGTTACAATGGCCGCATGCATTTTCCGCGACTCGCGTGTCGCCCGCGATGCTCGATCCTCGATCCTCGTTCCTCGATCCGGCCGTTCGACGCCGCGATCCTCGTCGCGTTTCTGCTCACCGCGCTACTTGCCGCGACGGCATTGGCGCAAGGCCGCGCGCCCGTGCTGCTGGTCGTCGGCGATTCGATCTCCGCCGGCTACGGGCTCGCGCGCGGCGAGGGCTGGGTCGACCTCCTCGTGGCGCGCCTGGCCAGTGACGGCTACCGCGAGCACGTCGTCAACGCATCGATTTCCGGCGATACGACCGCCGGCGGCCGCGCGCGCCTGCCGGCGCTGTTGCGCGAGCATCACCCGTCGATCGTGATCATCGAGCTCGGCGGCAACGACGCGCTGCGTGGCGGCAATCTCGACGCGACGCGCCAGAACCTCGACGCGATGGTCAAGGCCGTGCGGGCGGCGCACGCGCGGCCGCTGCTGATCGGGATGAAGGTCCCGCCCAACTACGGCACTGCGTACGCGCGCCGCTTCGATGCGTTGTTCGGCGACGTCGCCAAGGCGAATGACGTTGCGCTGGTGCCGTACGCGTTCGAAGGCTTCGGCGACGATCTCACGCAGTTCCAGGACGATCGCATCCACCCGAAGGCGCAGGCCGAAGCGCGTATCCTCGACAACGTCTGGCCAACGCTCGCGCCGCTTTTGTCGAAACGATGATCGCGCTTCCACCCGGCCCACCGCCACGTCCCGCGTTTCGGGCGACGATCGACGCGCTCGCGTCATTTCGCGACCGCATCGACGTGCGCACCCCGTCCGAGTACGGCGAGGATCACGTGCCGCGCGCGATCAACATGCCCGTGCTCGACGACGCGCAGCGCGCGACGGTCGGCACGATCTACGTGCAGGCATCGGCGTTCGACGCGCGCAAGATGGGCGCGGCCCTCGTCGCGCGCAACATCGCCGACATCGTCGCGACGCACGTGCAGGACAAGCCGCGCGACTGGGCGCCGCTCGTCTACTGCTGGCGCGGCGGCCAGCGCAGCCGTTCGCTGGTGCACGTGCTGAACGAGATCGGCTTTCGCGCCGTCCAGCTCGACGGCGGCTACCGCGCGTATCGGCGCCACGTCGTCTCGCTGCTTGCACAGTTGCCGCGGCAATTCCACTATCGCGTCGTCTGCGGACTGACGGGCTCGGGCAAGTCGCGGCTGATCGCGGCGATCGCCGCCGAGGGCGGACAGGCGCTCGATCTCGAGCGGCTCGCGCGCCACCGCGGCTCGCTGCTCGGCGACATTCCCGGCGCGCCGCAGCCGTCGCAGAAGGCCTTCGAAAGCGCGCTGATCGATGCGTTCACGGGCTTCGACGCGTCGCGTCCGATTTACGTCGAATCGGAGAGCCAGCGCATCGGGCGCCTGCAGGTTCCCGAGGCGCTGCTCGACTCGATGCGCGAGGCCGCGTGCGTTCGTCTCGAGGCGACGAATGCGCAGCGCGTCGCGATGCTCGAAGCCGATTACGCGCACCTCGCGGCCGATCCGGCCGCTTTCGCCGCACAGCTCGCGCCGCTCGCGAAGCTGCACGGCAACGCGACGATCGCGCACTGGCAGGCGCTGATGGAGGAAGGCGCGGCCGAGCCGCTCGTCACCGAGCTCCTCGAGCGTCACTACGACCCGTCGTACGAACGTGCGATTCGCGCCAATTTTCCGCGCCATCGCAACGCGGCCGTCGTGCACGTCGAGGACACCGGCGACGACGGCTTTCGGGCGCTCGCGCGGCGACTGCTCGACACGGCCGTTTCGTCGCGCGCCGCATGAGCCCGGATGAAGCGCCGCGAGGATGGAGGACCCCCAACGCTCGCTTCGCTCGCTGCCCCCCGGGGGGCGGATCAGCGGCTTGGGGCGGCCCGGCGCCACTGAAGTGACCGACTACGCGTTTCGCATCGTCAACGTCTTCGCCGAGACGCCGCTCGCGGGCAATCCGCTCGCCGTCTTCGAGGACGCGCGCGGGCTGGACGATGCGACGATGCAGGCGCTCGCGCTGCAGTTCAATCTGTCGGAGACGACGTTCGTGCTGCCCTCCGACGTCGCGACGCGTCGCGTACGAATCTTCACGCCGGCGTTCGAGATGCCGTTCGCGGGCCATCCGACGCTCGGCACGGCGCACGTCGTTCGCGCCATCGCCAATGCCGGCGATCGCGTGACGCTCGAGATGCGCGCCGGCAACATCCCGGTGAGCGCCGACGGCGATGTCTGGACGCTGACGGCGAATCCGCCGCGTCATCGCCAGCCTGCGACGCCGCGCGCGGCGCTCGCGTCGATGCTGGGTTTGGCGCCCGACGAACTTGCCGCCGATGGCGAACCGCTCTGGATCGACACGGGCAGCGAGCAACTGATCGTGCCGCTCGCGTCGTTCGACGCCGTGCGGCGTGCGCAGCCGTCGGCAGCCGCGATGCTCGCCAACGCGACCAACGGCGAGCGTGCGCTGGCCTACGTGTTCGCGCGCGACGGCGACCGCGTGCTCGCGCGCTTCTTCTTCCTGAAATACGGCGCCGTCGTCGAGGATCCCGGCACCGGCTCGGCCTGCGCGAACCTGGGCGGATGGCTGCTCGTCACCGGCGCCCCGCTGCCGCAACGCCTCGCGATCGACCAGGGCGAAGCGGTCGGCAGGCCGTGCCGCCTCGGGCTTGCGGTCGGCACCGATCGTTCGATCCGGGTTTCGGGGCGTGTGATCGAGATCGGGCGCGGCGCGATCGCCCTCGATCGCCAGGCCCGCGGGTGAGTTGGAGGCGTTTGCCGCGCCGTTACATCCGGTTGCACTCGCTCGCACGGCCGGTGTCAACGGCACCGCTTTCCGGCCGTTAGCGAGCGAGTCACCTCGCGGAGGCGCGATGTTCAACGTGCCGCTCGTTCGCGTCCTGAGTGTCTTCGCAGCGCTTTGCGCGCTGCTCGCATGCATGGTCGCGCGCGCCGAGACCGCTGCGCGCCTCGACGTCGACGACGCGCGCCATCTCCTCGTGCGCACCGGATTCGGGCCCACGCTCGCCGAGGTGCAGGCGCTGGTGGGCCGCTCGCGCGAAGAGGCGGTCGATGCGATTCTCGCCGGCGCACGCAGCACGCCATCCGTCGTCCCGCCCGCCTGGACCGCGACGCTGCCCGGTCCCGACGAGCGTCCCCATCCCGGCATGACCGCGGAGGAACGCAAGGCGCTTCGCGCGCGGCAACGCGGCGCGTTGATCGAGTTGCGCGGCTGGTGGCTGACCGAGATGCGTACGACGCCGTCTCCGCTCACCGAGCGGATGACGCTGTTCTGGCACGGTCACTTCGCGACCGGCGTACAGAAGGTGCGCGATCCGCGCCTCATGTACATCCAGAACGCGCTGTTCCGGCGCGAAGCGCTCGGCAATTTCGCGCGGCTGCTGCACGGAGTCGCCCGCGATCCTGCGATGCTGATCTGGCTCGACGGCGGCCGCAACCGCGCGGGAGCGCCGAACGAGAACTTCGCCCGCGAAGTGATGGAGCTCTTCACGCTCGGCGAAGGCCGTTACACGCAGGTCGACGTCACCGAGGCCGCGCGCGCGTTCACCGGCTTCGCCGTCGACCGCGCCGGCGAGCGCACGCTGTTCCGCCCGCGTTTTCACGACGGCAGCATGAAAGCGATACTCGGCGTGCGCGGTGCGTTCGACGCCGATGGTGCGATCGACGCGCTGCTCGCACAGCCGCAGACCGCGACGTTCATCGTCACGAAGCTCTGGCGCGAGTTCGTGTCGCCCGCGCCCGATCCGGGCGAGGTGCGGCGCATCGCGGATGCATTTCGTGCCTCGCATTACGAAATCAAGGTCGCACTTCGCGCATTGCTGCTCTCGGACGCGTTCTGGGATGCGAAGAGCCGCGGCACGCTGGTGAAGAGTCCGGTCGAGCTCGTCGTCGGTACGCTTCGGACACTGGCGATCGATCCTGCCGATACGAGACCGATCGTCGCGTCGACCGCTCGGATGGGCGAAACGCTGTTCGCGCCGCCGAACGTGCGCGGCTGGCCGGGCGGCGACGCGTGGATCAACAGCGCGACACTGGTCGCACGCAAGGCGTTCGTCGCGCGCGCGACGCGCATGTCGATGCCGGGGAACGCTGGCGTCGCTGCGACGGGCGGGTCGATGCCGGCTGCGGCCGGCGTCGGCGCCTTCGAGCACCTGTTGCTGCCGCTGCCACCCGTCGGTCAGGGTGTCGCGGAAGCCGCGGCTGAACGCGATTCGGTCGCCGTGATTCGCGCGGCGATGCTCGACCCCGTCTATCAGCTCAAGTGACGAAGATCGCGATGACGATACGAAGACGCCGCTTCATCCGCGACATCGCGACGTTGACGGCGTTGCCGTTCACCGGCATCGCATCGCTCACGATCGGCGCTTGTGCCGAGACACCGGCCGCGACGAGCAGCGAAGCGCAAGCGTCGGTTGCACCCGGGAAAGCGCCCGATTCGATCGTCGGAACGGCAGCCGGTCGCGGCTCGAATCGAGCGGGCTACCGGCGCCTGCTGATCCTGATCGAGCTCAAGGGCGGCAACGACGGCCTCAACACGCTGGTGCCCTATCGCGACGCGCGCTACTACGCGCTCCGGCCGAAACTGGCGATTGCCCGCGATCAGGCCGTGCAGCTTTCCGATCGCGCGGGCCTGCATCCGGCACTTGCGCCGCTTCTCGCACACTGGAATCGCGGACAGCTGGCCGTGCTGCAGGGCGTCGGCTACCCGGCGCCGAACCTCTCGCACTTCCGCTCGATCGCCATCTGGGACACGGCGTCGCGCAGCGACCAGCAGCTTTCTGCCGGCTGGCTCACGCGCACGTTCGCCGCGGCGCCGACGCCGCCAACGTTTGCCGCGGACGGCTTCGTCATCGGCTCGTACGATCTCGGTCCGCTCGACGGCGGCGCGCGCGTGCTGACGCTCGGCAATGCGCCGCGGTATGCCGCGACAGGCGTCGACGCTCCCGGACATTCGGTCGCGGGACCGGAAGCACTCGTCCACATCCTGCGCACCGAAGCCGACATCGCGCGCGCCGCGTCGCGGCTGCACGGCACTCATGCATTCGCGACGCGCTTTCCGGCAAGTCCAATCGGTAACGCCGTGCTCACGGCGTGCAACGTCGTTGCCGAAGTCGAGGACGTCGCCGTCGTGCGCATCACGCAAAACGGGTTCGACACGCACGCGAACCAGGCGGCAACGCAGGGGCGCCTCCTCGGCGAGCTTGCGCAGGCGCTCACCGCGCTCGCAAGCGGCCTCGACGAGCTGCATCGCTACGACGATACGCTGATCGTGACCTACGCCGAATTCGGTCGCCGGCCGCACGAGAATGCCTCGGGCGGCACCGATCATGGCACGAGCAGCGTGCATTTCGCGCTCGGCGGCCGGATCGCTGGCGGCCTTTACGGTGCGCCACCCGCACTCGAAAGCCTTTCACGCGACGGCAATCCGGTCCATGCGATCGACTTTCGCAGCGTCTATGCGACGGTGCTCGAGCGCTGGTGGGGCGTCGATTCGGCCGCGGTCCTCGGCGGCCGCTTCGACACGCTGCCGATCATTCGCGCGTGAGGCGTCGGTACGGCTTTTCCTGCGATGGAACCGTCGCGCTCACGCGCTCCACTTCGCGATGAATTCACGCCAATGCGGCGCGTCGGCGGCACCGATGCGCTCACGCACGAGTGAAATCTCCTGCGCATACTCGCCGGCGTCGATCTCGCCGCGCATCAATCGGAAGCGCTGGTAGACGAGGTAGGTGTTCAGCGTGTCGCATTCGCAGTAGGCGCGAACGTCGGCGATGCGGCCGGCGGCGATCGCCGACGCGACCTCACTGCCGTCCATGCCGAGCTTGCCGGGGAAGCCGGACAGGCGTGCGATCGCGTCGAGTCCCGCGCTCGCACGAATCTGGTATTGCGCCATCACGTCCATCAAATCGAGATGGCGCGTATGGAAGCGCGACAGGTAGTTGTTGAACCTGAATTCCTTGTCGTCGTCGCCCCAGTCCCAGTAGCGCGATGCGGTGACGCCGTGGATCAGCGCGCGGTGATTGAGCACCGGCAGATCGAAGCCGCCGCCATTCCACGAGACGAGTTGCGGCGTGTACTTTTCGATGCCGTCGAAGAAGCGGCGGATCAGCTCCGGCTCGGGATCGCCGGGATCGCCGATCGACCAGATGCGAACGCCGGCCGGGTCGCGCAGCACGCAGGCGATCGCGACGATCTTCTGCAGATGGAACGGCGCGAAGTCGCTGCCGCTGGCCGCGCGGCGCTTCTGCACGAACCACGCGAGCACGCCGGCGTCGTCGACATGCTCGCCAATGTCGTGCACGCGGCGAATGCCCGCCGTGTCGGGGACCGTTTCGATGTCGAACGCGAGCAGCGGAACCATCGCGATGCGCGACTCGCCCTAGCGGGCGCCTGCGGGGCTCACGCCGGGAAGACGCCGGTCGACAGATAGCGATCGCCGCGATCGCAGACGATGAAGACGATCGTCGCGTTCTCGACGCGCTGCGAGACGCGAAGCGCCACCGCGCAGGCGCCGCCCGAGCTGATGCCGCAGAAGATGCCCTCTTCGCGCGCGAGGCGGCGCGCCGTGTTCTCGGCATCGCCCTGCGAGACGTTCTCGGTGCGATCGACACGCTTCGGATCGAAGATCTTCGGCAGGTAAGCCGGTGGCCATTTGCGGATGCCGGGAATCGACGCGCCGTCCTCGGGCTGCGCGCCGATGATCTCGATCGCCGGGTTCTGCTCCTTCAGGAAACGCGACACGCCCATGATCGTGCCCGTGGTGCCCATCGCCGAGACGAAGTGCGTGATGTGCCCTCCGGTGTCGCGCCAGATCTCCGGGCCGGTGCCGCGGTAGTGCGCGAGCGGATTGTCGGGATTCGCGAACTGATCGAGGATCTTGCCCTTGCCCTCGTCGCGCATCCGGTTCGCGATGTCGCGTGCGGCTTCCATGCCGCCCGACTTGGGCGTAAGCACCAGATCGGCGCCGTACGCGCGCATCGTCTGCACGCGCTCGGCGGTCTGGCTTTCGGGCATCACGAGCATCATCCGGTAGCCGCGCATCGCGGCGACCATCGCCAGCGCGATGCCGGTATTACCCGACGTCGCCTCGATGAGCGTGTCGCCCGGCTTGATCGTGCCGCGCTTCTCGGCTTCGACGATCATCGACAGCGCCGGCCGGTCCTTCACGGATCCGGCGGGGTTGTTGCCCTCGAGCTTCGCCTGGATCACGTTCGACGTCGCGCCGGGCAGGCGCGTCAATCGCACGAGAGGCGTATTGCCGACGGTATCAGCCAGCGTTCGGTAATCCATCCGCGGATTGTAGCGGACGAATGCGCCGGCCGAAGCCCCGGCGCGTCGTGGCGGCGACGCTCGACTCGGATGCGCCGCCGCACGTCCCGGACAACCGCGAGCGTCACCAGCCGCGAAGCGGCCGGCGCGCGGCCACCGTCACTTGCCCGCTTTCGCGTCGGGCCTGGCCGCCCCCGGCTTCGCTTCGCGCGCCGCCGTCTTGACGGCTGCGGGTCCGACGGTGAGCTCGGGCTTGAGCTTTTCGAAGCGCTTTGCGCCGATGCCCTTGACGTCCTTCAGTTCGTCGACTGACTTGAACCCGCCGTGCTGAGTTCGATAGTCGATGATCGCCTGCGCCTTGGCGGGACCGATACCGGACAGCGCGATGAGTTCGTCCTTGGTGGCGGTGTTGAGGTTGAGCGCGGCGTTGGCGAGCGGTGCCGCGAGCGCGATGACGAGGGCGAGCAAAAAACGGATCATCATGGAAAGCTCCTTCGGAAGGTAGGTGAGGAATCGTCGCACCGCGATGCCACAACAATGGCGGCGGGCAGCGCGAGCGGGACCCAGCTTACGAAGGACCTGCGGCCGACGAAATCAGACTTTCGACGTAGTGCCTGACGCCGTCCGCGACGCCTTGCATCGGCGCCGCATATCCGGCCGCGCGAAGCCGCGAAAGATCGGCTTGCGTAAAGCTCTGGTACTTGCCGCGCAGCGCCTCAGGCATCGGCACGTACGTGACGACGCCCTCGTCGACGAGCTCCTCGAGCGACCGCGACGGCTGTCCGTCGAAGCGCCGGCAGGCATTGATCGTCGCGTGCGCGACTGCATTGAACGATTCGGCATTGCCGGTGCCGAGATTGAAGATGCCGGAGCGGTCGGCATGATCGTAGAAATCAAGCTTCGCGGCGACGACGTCGTCGACATGGATGAAGTCGCGCCGCTGCTCGCCGTTCGCATAGCCGTCGGAGCCTTCGAACAGCCGCACGCGCCCGTCGCGCCGATACTCGTCGAAGAAGTGCAACGCGACCGATGCCATGCGGCCCTTGTGCGCTTCGCGCGGGCCGTAGACGTTGAAATAGCGAAAGCCGGCAATCTGCGCCGTGCGATCGGGCAGCGCGCGGCGCACGTAGGCATCGAACAGCGACTTCGAATAGCCGTACACGTTGAGCGGCGCGTCGTGCGCACGATCCTCGCGGAATACGCTGCCTGCGCCATACACGGCGGCGCTCGACGCATAGAGGAAGCGGATGTCGTTGTTCTGGCAATGCTCGAGCAGCGCGACCGAGTAGCGATAGTTGTTGCGCATCATGTAGCGGCCATCGGACTCGGTCGTGTCCGAGCAGGCGCCTTCGTGAAAGATCGCACCGATGTCGTCGTCGAAGTCGCCGTCGGCGAGCCGGACGAGGAACTCGTCCTTGTCGGCGTACTCGGCGATGCTGCAGTCGACCAGATTGCGGAACTTGTCTCCCTGCGTGAGGTCGTCGACGGCGATGATGTCGGTCTCGCCACGCGCGTTCAATGCGCGCACGAGATTCGATCCGATGAAGCCGGCCGCGCCGGTCACGACGACGTACACGAGCGGTCCCCCTCCCCTTGCACGATGAACGGCACGCGCGGTGCGACGGCGCACATGAGCTCGTAGCCGACAGTGCCCGCCGCGTTGGCGACATCGTCGATCGGCAAGCCTTGTCCCCATAGCACGACGTCGCTGCCGACGCGCGCATCGGGGCACGACGAGATGTCGACGGTGATCATGTCCATCGACACGCGCCCCGCGGTGGGCACGCGCGTTCCATCGACGAGCACCGGCGTGCCGTTCGGCGCATGACGCGGATAGCCGTCGGCATAGCCGCATGCGACGACACCGATGCGCGTCGTCTGCGTGGCGACGAACGTCGCGCCGTAACCGACGATGTCGCCGGGCGTGAGCGTCTGCACGCCGATCAGCTTCGAACGCAGCGTCATCACCGGCGCGAGCCCGAGCGACTGCGCGCTGCGCTGCGCGAACGGCGTCGCGCCGTAGAGCATGATGCCGGGCCGCACGACGTCGCCGCCGATGTCGGCGAAGCGAACGACGCCGGCGGAATTGGCAAGCGAGCGCGGATGCGGCAGGCCTTCGCAGGCTGCCTCGAAACGCGCGAGCGCCTCCTCGATACCGTCCGCTTCGTCGGCACGCGCGAAGTGCATCATCAACCGCAGCGAGCCCACGCCCGATGCGCGCTCGAGGCGCTTGGCAATCGCGCGCGCGTCGCGCGCTGCAACGCCGAGCCGGTTCATGCCCGTGTTGATCTTCAGATAGACGTCGAGCGGACGCAGAAGCCGCGCGCGCTCCAGCATCTCGACCTGCTCGATCGAATGCACGACGCTGGCGAGCCCGTGGCGCGCGAGCACGTCGAGTTCGGCGGCTTCGAAAAAGCCCTCGAGCAACAGGATCGGGCGGCGCTCGCCGTGCTCGCGCAGGTGCACCGCCTTGTCGAGCTCGATCAGCGCGAGTCCATCCGCGGCGGCGAGCGCAGACAACACGCGCATCAGGCCGTGACCGTAGGCGTCGGCCTTGACGACCGCAAGCACTTCGGCGCCTGGCGCGAACGCCCGTACACGCTCCACGTTCGCGGCCAGCGCGGCAAGATCGATCTGCGCGACGAGCGGTCGGGCCATGCGCGAAGGCGAGTGGGACGAAAACGGTTGCCGGCTAGGGCCGCAGGGCGGCGCGGCGGGAGCGGGGCACTGCTGGGAGGGCGTGTGCGATCATGGTATAAAGCGCCGGCCGCGCGTGTTCGCATTATAACAATCAGATGGCGAGCGTCATGGACGCGAAGGCCGGCCGTTCCACCCATCGATGAAACCCGGCTTCTACACGATCATCGCGGCGCAGTTCTTCTCGTCGCTCGCCGACAACGCACTGCTCGTCGCCGCGATCGCGCTGCTGCGCGAGTTGCACGAGCCGGCGTGGATGACGCCGGTCCTGAAGCAGAGCTTCGTGATCTCGTACGTGATCCTCGCACCGCTCGTCGGCGCGTTCGCCGATTCAATGCCGAAGGGCCGCGTGATGCTGATCACGAACGCGGTGAAGATCATCGGCTGCGCCATGATGCTGGCCGACATCCATCCGCTGATCGCGTACGCGGTGGTCGGATTCGGCGCCGCCGCCTATTCGCCGGCGAAGTACGGCATCCTGACCGAGCTGCTGCCGCCCGGACAGCTCGTCGTCGCGAACGGCTGGATGGAAGGCGCAACGGTCGCGTCGATCATCTTCGGCGTGCTGCTTGGCGGCGCGCTGATCACGCCGCGGATATCGGCCCGACTTCTCGGCTTCGATTTTCCGCTGCTCGACTTTCCGATCGATACGCCACCCGACGCGGCCGTCGCCGTCATCATGGCCACCTACCTGATCGCCGCGATCTTCAACTGGTTCATTCCCGACACCGGCGTCGATCATCGCGTCCCGAGCGCGAACCCGCTGTTCCTGATTCGCGAGTTCTCGCACTGCGTCGCGCTGCTGTGGCGCGACCGGCTCGGACAGATCTCGCTCGCGACGACGACGCTGTTCTGGGGCGCCGGCGCGACGCTGCAGTTCATCGTCATCGACTGGGCCGCGCGTGCGCTGTCGCTCAACCTGGCCCAGGCGTCGATGCTGCAGGGCGTCGTCGCAGTCGGTATCGCGCTGGGCTGCGTGCTCGCGGCACGGCTGGTGTCGCTGCGCGACTCGGTCGGCGTGCTGCCAATCGGCGCCGCGATGGGCGTCGTCGTCATGGTGATGGTGCTCGTCCATCACGTGCCCCTCGCCATGTTCCTGATGGTCGCGATCGGCGCGTGCGCCGGCTTCTTCGTCGTGCCGATGAACGCGTTGCTGCAGCATCGCGGCCACGTGCTGATGGGCGCCGGTCACTCGATCGCCGTGCAGAACTTCAACGAGAACATCGGCATTCTCGTCATGGTGGGCCTCTACGCGCTGATGGTGCGCGCAGGGCTTTCGATCAGCTCTGCGATCATCCTGTTCGGGCTGTTCGTCACCGCCACGATGCTGCTCGTGATGTGGCGCCACCGCGCGAACCAGCGCGAGTACGATTCGATGCACCTCATCGGCCTGGACAAGCCGACGCGAAGTCTGTAGCGGTCAGAGAATCACCGGCTTGTCCGGCAATTCGTTCGGCACGTTCGCGGTGCGCGGGAAATGCGCAGCCAGGAGCGCGCTGATCTCGCCGATGCCGACCAGCACGCCATCGACGAAGCGCGATTCGCGAAACGCGGCCTCCATCCGTGCGCAGATGGCCTGCCAGGCGCCCGGGGCGACGCGTCGGTCGATCCCGCGATCGGCCACGATCTCGACATCGCGATCGGCGAGCAGCAGGTAGATCAGCACGCCGGCGTTCTCCTCGGTGTCCCAGACGTGGAGCAGGCCGAACACTTCGAGCGCGCGCTCGCGCGGTGTGATCCTGTGCAACACGCGAAGCGGCGGCAACGCGGCTTCGATGGCGAAGCACACCTGGCCACGGTGCGTGCGCTCGCCGGCAACGATTGCCTGCTCGATCCGGCCCATCTCGGAGCGCGGAAAGACGCGGCGCACCGACAGGTGGTCGGTGACGACGTGATTCAGCAAGCGGCGGGCGTGCTGCATCGTTACCAGCCGCCCGAGGCGCCACCGCCGCCGAAGCCGCCGCCACCGCCCGAGAATCCGCCGCCGCCACTGAAGCCGCCGCCGCCGAATCCGCCGCCGCCGAAGCCGCCGGGCGGAAGCCAGACGCCGCCGCGACGTCCGAGACCACTGCCGGCGAGCCCGCTGCCGGCGCTGAACAGCAGCATGACGAGGGCCGCGAGAACACCCGCGCCAATGCCGATCGCGATCGATCCCGCGATCAGCCATCCGGCGACACCGACGATGCCGCCGCCGACCGTCGAGCCGAGCATGCGACCGAAGATCCGCGACAGGATTCCGCCGACGATCGGCACGCCGACGAACAGGAAGATCAGCAGCGTACCGAAATCGAACGGCTGATTGTGTTGCATGGCCTTCGGTGTCGCTTTCGCGGGCAGGGGCGCGCCGCTGCCGACGACAGCGATGATCCGATCCACGCCGGCATTGATCCCGTCGGCGAAGCGATTCTGGCGAAAGAGCGGCGCGACCGTCTCGTCGATGATCCGATGCGACGTGAGATCGGTCAGCACGCCTTCGAGACCGTAGCCAACCTCGATGCGCATGCGCCGATCGTCCTTCGCGATCAGGAAGATCGCGCCGTTGTCCTTGCCCTTGCGACCGATCTTCCACGCCTCGGCGACGCGGATCGAATACGATTCGATCGGCTCGGGCTTGGTCGACGGCACGATCAGCACGACGAGCTGATTGCCGGTCTGCTGCTCCCAGTCGGCGAGCTTCTTCTCGAGGGCCTGGCGTTCGCTGGCCGATAACGTATTCGTCTCGTCGGTGACGCGCGCAGCGAGTGCCGGAATCGGCGCAAGGCCGCTGCTGTCGGCCTTCCATGCGTCGCCTTGCGCGAACGCGATGGCTGCGACGAGCAGCAGCACGAGCGCGACGGCCGTGCGCAGCGCCGCGTGCACCGGCGCGGACTTCGTCGCGGCGATCGAAGCGTTCATCCGCGAAACACGCGTGGCGAACGTGGCGTCAGGACTTCGGCGCCGGCGTTGGCGCAGGCGCGGCACCGGGTGTCGGCGCGGGCGTCGCACCGCCGGGCGCGGGCACCGACGGTGCGGCAGGCACCGACGGCGCGGCAGGTGCTGCACCCTTGCCGAAATCGACCTTCGGCGGCGTGCTGATCGTGCTCTCGTCGGCGACGCTGAAGTTCGGCTTCACGTTCATGTGAAAGATCATCGCCGTCAGGTTCGTCGGGAACTGGCGCACCGTGCTGTTGAATTCCTGCACCGACTTGATGTAGCGGTTGCGCGCGACGGCGATCCGGTTCTCGGTGCCCTCGAGCTGCGATTGCAGGTCACGGAAGTTCTGGTCGGACTTGAGATTCGGATACGCCTCCGACACGGCGATGAGCCGCGACAACGCGCCGGTGAGCTGGTTCTGTGCCTGGACGAACTTCTGGAACGCCTCGGGATCGTTGATGACCTCGGGCGTGACCTTGATCGAGCCGACCTGCGCCCGCGCCTGCGTCACCTCGGTCAGCACCTGCTGCTCCTGCTGTGCATACCCCTTGACGGTGTTGACGAGGTTCGGCACGAGATCGGCGCGCCGCTGGTACTGGTTCAGCACCTCGGACCACGCCGCCTTCACGCCTTCGTCCTGTCGCTGCAGGTCGTTGTAGCCGCAGCCCCCGAGTGCCATCGTCATGACGGCCGCGAGCACGATCCAGAACTTGCGCAACATGTTCCTCCTCCGGAAAGGGTGGACGATTGCCTCGTTCACGACGGCGTGCTTCGCACGCGGGCGTTCACAGGCCCGGAATATGCGGCCTCGCGCCAGCCGACGCAAGCCTTCGCGCTACGAAACGACTTGCGCCGACGCCATCTCGCGCAGCGTACGCCGCGCGAACAGCAGATCTTCCCAGACCTTCGCCTTGTCGAGCGGCGTGCGCAGCAGGTACGCCGGATGGTACGTGACGATCAGCAGCGTCCCGCGGTAGCGATGGATCCTATGGCGAAGGCTCGCAACGGACGCGTCGACGTCGAGCAGCGTGCATGCTGCGCTCTTGCCGAGCGCAACGATCAGCGCCGGCGCAATCAGCGCGATCTGCCGATCGAGATAGGGCCGGCATGCATCGACCTCGAGCGGCTCGGGCGTGCGGTTGTTCGGCGGCCGGCACTTCAGCACGTTCGCGATGAAGACGTCGTTGCCGCGTGCGAGGCCCAGTGCCGCCAGCATGTTGTCGAGCAACTGGCCGGCGGCGCCGACGAACGGCTCGCCCTGCGCATCTTCGTCGGCCCCCGGCGCCTCGCCGACGAACATCCAGGCGGCATCGGCAGCGCCGACACCCGGCACCGTTCGCTTTCGTGTGGCGCAAAGGCCGCACGCACGGCATTGCGCGATGTCGTCGACGAGCGCGTCGAATGCGAGGGAGGCGATGCGCGTGCGACGCGGATCGACGTCGTTGTCGACATCGACGTCGACACCGTCGGCCGCGTGAACCACTTCGTTTCGCGCTCGCAAGCGCCAGCGCGGCGCGAGGCCGAGCTCGCGCAGCACGTCTGCGCGAGTCGCCATCAATCGGGCGTGCGCCGCAAGTCGCAGCGCATCACCAGCGCATCTTCACGCGCGCCGCCGCGCCGATCGGGCGGGTAATACTCGACGCGGCGGGCAACGGCCTTGAAACCCGATCGCTCGTAGAGGGCGATGGCGCCGGCATTGCCGACGCGAACCTCGAGGAACAGCTGCTCGGCGCCGAGCTGGCGCGCGACGTCCATGAACTGCAACAAAAGCGCCCGGCCAAGGCCGTTGCGCCGCGCTTCGGGCACCACCGACAGGTTGAGAAGCTGCGCTTCGCCGGGCCCGAGCATCAGCACGCCGTACGCGACGATGCGCTCGGCGCGCACGCCGACGCGTGCGGAATAGCCAGCGGCGAGCGCGTCGCGGAAATTGCGCTCGCTCCATGGCGCGGCATGGATGCGCGCTTCGAGCGCCGCGACGACCGGAAGGTCGTGCGCCGCGAGCGGACGCCAGCGGACGGGCGCGAGTGCCGGCGGTTTCGGAAGCGAGGCCAAGTGTCGGTCGCGCTCAGAGTCTCGCGCCGGATGCGCGCTCGGCAGTCGTCAACGCGACGCGATGGCGCACGTAGAGCGGCTGCGCTTCGTCGGCCGATACGCCCTCCCCTGCGAGGACTTGCGGCCACGCGCATTCGGCGACCGACTGCGCGTCGGGAATGATCGCGCCGTCGCAATCGACCAGGCCAAGGCGTGACGCGAGCGCGGGATAGGCAACGAAACCGTCGCCGGCGCCCCACCAGTCACCGGCGGTCGTCGGCTCGATTCCGTCCGGCTTGCCGACGGCGGGTTCGCGGTCGATCGTCCAGCCGTTGTGCTTGCGCTCGTACGCCGCCACATAGAATTCGTGCATCCGCGCGTCGAGGCACGCGACGATGCGCGGCCAGCCGTGGGCACGCCACGCCGACTGCGCGATCGCCTCGAGCGTCGACACGCCGAACAACGGCTTCCCGGCGCCGAACGCGAGGCCCTGCGCCACGCCGCACGCGATGCGCACGCCGGTGAACGATCCGGGTCCCGCACCGTAGGCGATGCCGTCGAGATCCGCAAGCGACGTTCCGTCGCGTGCAAGCATTTCGCCGATCGCCGGCAGGATGCGCTCGGACGCGCCGCTGCCCACACGCTCGCGCAGGGCCAGCGCATCGTGGCCGTCGAACAGCGCCACCGACAGCCATTGGGTCGACGTATCGAACGCGAGAATCTTCATGCCGCCATTTTACCGATGTCATTCGCTCGTCGCCGCGTACAATCCGCGCCTCTCGTCATGACCGACCTTTCAATCGAATCGCTGGATCAGGAAGGCCGCGGCATCGCGCACGCCGGCGGCAAGGTCGTGTTTGTCGAGGGCGCGCTGCCGGGCGAGCACGTGCGGGTCGAGATCATCCGGCGAAAACCGAGCTACGACATCGCGGGTGCGGTCGCGATCGAGCGCGCGAATGCGTCGCGCACGACACCGCGCTGCCCGCATTTCGGCGTCTGCGGCGGCTGCACGCTGCAACATGCCGACCCGGCGCTGCAGGTCGCCGCGAAGCAGCGCGCGCTCGAAGACGCGCTTCTGCGCATCGGCCGCGTGCGCCCGGACGTGCTGCTGCCCCCGATCGCAGGTCCCGAGTGGCGTTATCGCTACCGCGCGCGGCTGTCGGTGCGCGACGTCGCAAAAAAGGGCGGCATTCTGATCGGCTTCCACGAGCGCAGGTCGAGCTACGTCGCCGACATGCGCGAATGCCATGTGCTGCCGGAGAAGATTTCCGCGCTTCTGCCGGCGCTGCGCTCGCTCGTCGAGTCGCTGTCGATCCGCACGCGGCTGCCGCAGATCGAGCTCGCCGTCGGCGAGCGGCTCGCGCCGCAAAGCGTGACCGCGGCGAACGGTATCGTCGACGAGCGCCTTGTCCACGCGCTTGTGCTGCGCATCCTCGAACCGCTGACCGTGGCCGACGAAGCGAAGCTCGTTGCATTCGCCGATCTGCACGGCGTCGAATTCTGGCTTCAACCGGGTGGCCCCGATACCGTGGTCCCATTTCATCCGCCACACGCGACGCTCGCGTATACGCTGCCCGAGTTCGACGTCGCGGTTCCGTTCGCGCCGACCGATTTCACGCAGGTGAACGCGGCGATCAACCGGGTGCTGGTGCGCCGCGCGGTGCAACTGCTCGATCCACAACCGACGGACCGCATCGCGGACTTCTTCTGCGGCCTCGGCAACTTCACGCTGCCGATCGCGCGCCGCGCTGCACAGGTCGTCGGCATCGAGGGAAGCAAGGCGCTGATTGCCCGCGCCAGCGCGAACGCGAAACGCAACGAGCTGGCGGAGAAGACGACGTTCGTCTGCGCGAACCTGTTCACCGCGACGCCGTCGTTCGTCGCGGATCTCGGCAGGCTCGATCGCGTGCTGATCGATCCGCCGCGCGAAGGTGCGGTCGAGCTCGTCAAGTCGCTTCCACATCGCGACGACGAGGCGGCGCTTGCGCGGATCGTCTATGTCTCGTGCAATCCGGCGACGCTCGCGCGCGACGCGGCGGTGCTGGTGCACGAGCGCGGTTATCGGCTCGCCGCCGCAGGCGTCGTCAACATGTTTCCGCATACCGCGCACGTCGAATCGACGGCGCTGTTCGAGAGGTAGGGGCGAAAAAAGGGGCGAGATCGACTCGCCCCGATCGTGCTGGATACCTTGTCTGCTCAGTCGCGCTGGCCCGAGAACATGAGCAGGATGTTGAGCAGGCTGATGAAGATGTTGTAGACGTCGAGGAACAGGTTGAGCGTCGCCGTGATGTAGTTCGTCTCACCGCCGCGCACGATGTTGCCGACGTCGTGCAGCAGGTACAACGAGAAGATCAGCACGGCAACGGCCGAGATCGTCACCGACAGCGCCGGAATCTGGAAGAACAGGTTCGCGAGCGACGCGACGATCACGATCACGAGTCCGACGAACAGGAATTTCCCGAGGAACGAGAAATCGCGCTTCGTCACGGTGGCGATCGCCGCCATCGCCAAGAAGATCGCCGCCGTCATGCCGCCGGCGAGCGCGACGAGCTGCCCGCCATTGCGAAAGCCGATCGCCACCGACAGGATCGGCGCCAGCATCAGCCCGGCGATGAACGTGAAGCCGAAGAGCGCCGGCACGCCCCATGCGCTGTTGCGAAGCGCGGTGACGCCGAAGAGCGCGGCAATCATGACGCCGAACATCAGGAGCGGCGCCATCACCGGGGCGCGCGCGAACAGCGCGAGGAAATTCATCTGCATGCCGACCCACGCGCCGGCGATCGTCGGCAGCATCGACAACGCGAGCAACCAGTACGTATTGCGAAGCACCCGGTTCTGGCTCTCGGCAACGCCGGTGACCGGCGCAGTACCGCGGGTGAAAACCGTTTGCGACCTGGGTTCCATGAAACCTCCAAAAAGGGCGTGCGGCCCTGGCTGAACGACTTGCAGCGCTAGACTAGCAGATAACGGGCGGGCGCCCGAGTCGGGTTTCCCTTATGGCAGTGGACGCGCCCGCAACCTGCGGTATGCGGGTGCTAAGATGCGCCCGTCCCCGGGCGGAATCAAGTACTCCGAGGATGGGTGGCAGAGCGGTTGAATGCACCGGACTTGAAATCCGGCAATCGTGCAAGCGATTCGTGGGTTCGAATCCCACCCCATCCGTTTGTTCGGCCGTGTATGGGTCCCTGACGCGCGCGACCTCGCCAACCTCACGAGCCCGTCGAATGCATAAGCGAGTCGCGGAACTTGCATGATCGCTGAGCTTGCACTCAAGCACCGAATACCCCTCGATGTTCGCAAACCGGGCGAATGTCGAGGCTGGCGGATTGCGAGACGGCGAAGCGCTGGCGACAGTCGAAATTCTGATCAACAGCCACTGGTGCGGTCAGCGTTGGCGAACTGACAGACCGGCGGCCACGCCATCCATGGAGATAGCAATGTTCGATCACATCGGAATCGGAGTTTCCGATCTTGCATACAGCAAGAAGTTCTTTCTCGACGCGCTTGCCCCGCTTGGCGTCGGCGTCGTCATGGAATTTCCGGAAGCCGTTGGCCTCGGACCTCCCGGAAAACCTGCCTTCTGGCTTAGCCCGACCGGCAGCAAGCCCACCCAGCTTCATCTCGCCTTCATCGCAGAAAGCCATTCGAAGGTCGACGAGTTCTATCGCTGCGCGATCGCCGCTGGGGCGAAGGACAATGGTGCACCGGGCCTGCGACCGGAATACCACGCCAATTACTACGCGGCTTTCGTCATTGCTCCCGACGGACACAATGTCGAGGCCGTATGTCACGAGCCCGAGGCCTGACCCTTCGTGCCGGACGCCGACACATGCCGCCGGCCTCGTCACCCGCGGGTCGGCACGCCGATCGGCTTCAACCTTAAGGCAGCACCCGAGTGAGCGCCCGCCGCACTAGACCAAAGCGGGGGCCTCAGTCGTTTGTCATCACGGTCCGAGCGAAGCCGCGCTCATCTGTCAGCGCGCTGGAGCAAGCGACTGACGGTACCTGCGGGTGCCGGCATTGCCGTGCAGGCGACAGTCTTGCCACGGGCACATCCTTCATCGCTTATCAGTTGGCCAGCAAGTACTGGCGCCGGGGCATCGGCACCGCGGCAGTCGCCGCCATGCCGCAGGAGCGGACGGGTCATGGTCAAGGCCGCGCAGTCGTACTGAGATCACATACTCGATTACAAGAAGGGGAGAGCCATGCAGGGCCAGCACGTCGTGGAGATCGATCGGAAAGTTCCGCTTGCCCTGTTTGCGTTCGTCGCCGGCGCGCTCTCGCTCCTTCTGTTGGTCGTGAGCGTGCTGACGCCCCCACCCGCCACACCGGCTGAACTGCTCGCGTTCGCTTCGACTCACCGACTCGCCTATGGACTGTTTGCGAGCCTCGTTCTGGCGTGGGCGGTCCTGTCCGTTCCGTTGATCGTCACGCTCGGCACGATGCTCCGCTCGCAAGGAGGGACGTTGACGGGCGTCGCGCAACTGCTCTCGGCAGGGGGCGTTCTGCTGCTCGGTTTCGCGGTCTTTGCGAATACTGCAGCGCTGTTATCGATCGTCGCCGCCGGAAATGCGCCCCACCCCGAAGACCCCATCTACCTGGCCGCAATCTGGATCAATCTAAGCTTCTACCTGACGGACCCCGGCCTCATGACCTGGGGCCTCGGCCAATTCCTGTTCGGATGGATCGCATGGAGAAGCGAGGTACTGCCCAACTGGCTGGCGGTGATCGGCATCATCGGCGGGCTCGCCGGTTTGTCGACGCTTGCCGTCTTCCAGACGCCCGTGCTTGCGTTAGTGCAGTTGCTGAGCTTCACGATCTGGGGCTTCGTCACAGGCAGCTCGTTGCTCCGCTCCCGTCGCAGCATCCTGGCGACGGCCTGACGTTTCGCCCGATCTTGCGCACATGCCAGATCTCGCCGAATTCGCAACCGCCAAGCCACCGCATCGTCCGAGCGAGATGGCACCCGACGGTTCGGCGGTACGCACGCTGTTGGCGTTGTCCGGCGGAAGCATGGTGCATTTCGAGCTCGCACCCGGCGAAACGTCGCGTGCCGTCGTCCACAAGACAGTCGAGGAGCTGTGGTTCGTTCTGGCGGGCCGCGGAGAATTGTGGCGAAAACAAGGGACCCGAGAGGAAGTTGTCGTTCTCGAACCCGGTGTCTGCGCCACGCTCCCTCGCGGGACGCACTTCCAATTCCGCGCCGTGAGCAGTGGGGCGCTCGCAATTGTTGCCGTCACGATCCCGCGGTGGCCGGGCGATGGGGAAGCGGAGTTTGTGCCTGGCATATGGGCGCGCTGAGGCGTTCACGCAACGCGGACTATCCGACATCACATCGAAGGGAAGAGGACATGATCGGTGGAGAACGGCTGACCATGACGGAACCGTTTACAACGCGGGCACCGGATGCGTGCTTCGCGCCGCGCTCTGTACGGGAAGTTATTGGTCGGGGTTAATACGCGCCCCGGACGACGAACATGCCTGTCTTCATGGTGGTCGAGCACTTCCGCAACGGTGAAGCCGCTCGTGTCTATCGGCGCTTCAAGGAGCACGGCCGAATGGCGCCCGAAGGCTTTGCGTCTATATCGAGTTGGGTGACCGAGAGCCTCGCCACCTGCTATCCATTGATGGAAACGGCAGACCAGGCGCTGCTCGACGAATGGATGCGGAACTGGAGCGACCTCGTCGAATTCGAGGTTCATCCGGTGATTGCATCCGAGGTCGCCGCACAGCGGGTAGCCGAATCTGGATGGACGAAGTGACGACTGGATAAGCAGCGTCGACGCTTCACGGCGTTGGTGCACACTCGGTGCCCGGGCTTCGGAACACCTCCCGCGTGACCAGCTTGGTCTGGTCGACTGTTCGAGGCGGCGTGCCGAGCGTCAGCGTGTAGTGAAAGCTCGCGTGGTTGCCGTCGGTGAAATCGAGCGCCAGATTGCCAACCGGGGTCGCGGCGACTTGATTCTTGTCCCCCGACATCGCGCTCAACGCGGGCCCCGTCGTGCGATACACAGTACCGGCGTAAAGCGGGCGTAGCATACCAACTGACGGACTGCGCATCGAGGGTTGTAGCCATGAATTTTGATAACCCCGCTGGTCGGACGATCGCGAATACGACGTGCGACGCGATAATGCGGCCCGTGTCCTCACGCTGACCAACAATGGCCGACGACACTCCCCACGCGCTTCGTCTCACGTTCGGTTGGCGTGGCTCGCAGATCAGCCTCGTCGGTGTCGAGCGCGTCGCGATGATCGTCCCCGCGTCGGTGCCCGAACCGCAAGACGCGGACACGACCGGCTACTCGTTCGTCCTTCTCGACGCGAGCGGGAAGGTGATTTACCGGCGCCCGTTGCACGCTCCGCTTCGGATCGACGCCGAGGCATTCGCGCCCGGGCGGGCACGTTCGATCGAACGCGTACCCCTCGCGGCGACCGAAGGACAGTTCACCGTTCTCGCGCCCGACCTCGCCGACGCGCGGGCATTCCGGCTCTCCGGTCCTGCCGATCCGCGGCGTCCCGGCGATCGCGCGGCCGAGCTCATCCACCTCGACGTCGACGCGCTTCGGAAGGCGAGCGCATCGCGAAGTCCGGCGGGCGCGTCTCCGCGACAGGGTTCGACGGGATGAGCGCGGCCGACGGCTCGGTAACAGCCGCGCAAAAAATCGTCGATCACGGGGCGGATTCACAGCGCTACAACATCGTCATCCTCGGCGACGGGTATCGCGTCGTCGAGATGGCGAAATATCACGCCGACGTGCAGGCGTTCATCGACACGTTCCGCCAGACGGCGCCGTACGACGCGCTGTGGTGCGGCATCAACGTGCACCGCGTCGATGTGACATCGACCGACAGCGGCGCCGACGACCCGGTCACGTGTGGCGACGGGACTGCCGGTTCCGGCGCCGTCGCGCGCACCTACTTCGACTCGGCCTTTTGCAGCGGCAATGCGATCAGGCGCCTGCTGACCTGCGACAGCGTGAGCGCACGCAACGTCGCGCTCGCCCACGTTCCCGCCGCGCACGTGGTCATCGTCGTCGTGAACTCTCCGCTTTATGGCGGCTCGGGCGGCGAGGTTGCGACGTTTTCGACCGCCGTCGGCGCCTATGAGATCGCGCTGCACGAGATGGGCCACACCGCGTTCGGCTTCGCCGACGAGTACGAGTACTACGTCGGCTGCGGAAGCGGCGAGACCGGCCACGACGTCTACACGGGCAGCGAGCCGATCGAGCCGAACGTCACGCGCAACACCAATCGCGCGACACTCAAGTGGCGATCGGTGTTGACATCGACGACCGATCCGTTGCCGACGACGGCGAACGCGAACTGCGCGCAGTGCGATCCGCAGCCGAATCCGCGCGCCGCCGATTACGTCGGTCTATACGAAGGCGCCCGCTACATGCACTGCGGCTGCTACCGCTCGTCGTACAACTGTCGGATGCGAATGCTCGGCGAGCCGTTCTGCGGTGCATGCCAGAAGGCGATCCGCGACGCGCTGATGCCGTTCCTGCCGGTCGCCTACCAGGGCCTATGGTGGAAATCGCCGGCCGGCTCGGAAAGCGGCTGGGGAATGAACATCGCGCACCAGGGCGACATCGTGTTCGCCACCTGGTTCACCTACGACACGAGCGGCAAAGCGTGGTGGCTTTCGATGACGGCGCCGATGGTCAGCGGCGGCAACGTGTACGCCGGAACGCTGAACGCCACCCGGGGACCGCCGTTCAACGCGGTCCCGTTCAACCCGGCGCAGGTCGTCGCGACCGCGGTCGGCAATGGCACGCTCACGTTCACCGACGCGGACAATGGCACGTTCGCGTATACGGTCAACGGCGTGTCGCAAGTGAAGGCGATCATGCGCGAAGTATTCGGACCCGTTCCGACGTGTCGATTCGGCGTCCAGAGCGATCTTGCAAAAGCCACGAACTATCAGGACTTGTGGTGGAACGCCCCGGCCAGCTCCGAGTCGGGCTGGGGACTCAACATCACGCACCAGGGCAACATCCTCTTCATCACCTGGTTCACGTACGACCTCGACGGGTCGCCGCTGTGGCTGTCGGCGACGCTGCAGCAGACGGCGGCGAAGATCTTCTCGGGCACGCTCAACCGCACCACCGGTCCGGCGTTCAATGCGCTGCCGTGGAATCCGGCCGGCGTCGCCGTGATGCCCGTCGGTACTGCGACGATCACGTTCGTCAACGGCAATCAGGGCACCTTCGCGTATACGGTGAACGGCATCAGCCAGACGAAGTCGATCACGCGCGAGATCTTCCAGGCGCCGGGAACGGTGTGCCAGTAGGCGGGAGGATACTGGTTGCGGAGTACGGCGTAATACATCGCGCGCAGGCGAACGCGACGCCGCCAGGCCCCGCTGCGCCACTTGGCGATTGGTATGATAGTTGCATAATTTGGGACGACCTCGGTCTTGCGAGAGGGGGACTGTCGTGGATCTTTACTGGGTGCCAATCGGCTTCGCCGTCGTCGTGCTGCTGCTCGTGCTGCTGCTCGCGCGGCTCGTGGGCAATTCGAAGCGACGCGAGATCCGCAAGAAACTCGGCCTTCCCGTGAACTCGCGCCTGAGTCCCGAGCAGGCGCAGGCGTTCCAGGCGTTCGAGAACACCGACATGCGCCTCAAGAAGTCGTTTCCGACGCTTTCCGACACACAGCGGCAGGCGATGGCGCGCGACGTGCTGCGCGACAAGGGGCTGTTGCCGAAGCAGAAGAAGCAGAAGCCGCAGAAGTAGCGCGCATCGACCTCGCGCCGGCGCATGACGCGCCGACATCGCCGCTGCGCAAGCCTATGCGAGCGGCGCGACCTTGATCACCTCGTCGGCCGTCGTGAGTCCCGCGGCGACCTTCATCGCGCCGGATACACGCAGCGGCTTCATGCCGTCGCGGAAGGCCTGCTCGCGCAACGCGCGATCGTCGGTCTGCTGCGTCATCAAGCGTCGCAGCGCCGGCGTCATCAGCATGATCTCGTAGACGCCGACCCGTCCGAGATACCCGGTCATTCGGCATTCGAGGCAACCTCGGGCCCCGATCACCGACGTCGGCTTGTCGGCGCGCCACGGCGACGTGATCGCCGCCCACGTCTGCTCGTCGGGCGGCTCGACCGGCGCCTTGCAATGCGGGCAGAGCGTGCGCACGAGCCGCTGCGCCATCACGCCGAGCAGTGTCGAATTGATCAGGTACGCCGGGATGCCGAGATCGAGCAGCCGCGTCACGGCTGACGGCGCGTCGTTCGTGTGCAGCGTCGACAGCACCAGGTGGCCGGTGAGCGCGGCCTGCACCGCCATGTCGCCGGTATCGCGGTCGCGAATCTCGCCGACCATGATGATGTCCGGATCCTGCCGCAGCAGCGTTCGCACGCCCGATGCGAAATCGACGCCGATCGACGGTTGCACCTGCATCTGGTTGAACGCGGGCTCGATCATCTCGATCGGATCCTCGATCGTGCAGACGTTCACTTCGCTCGTCGCGAGGCCCTTCAGCGTCGAATAGAGCGTCGTCGTCTTGCCGGATCCCGTCGGCCCGGTGACGAGGATGATGCCGTTCGGCTCGCCGGTCATCGCTTCCCAGCGCGAGCGATCGTCTGCGGTGAAGCCCAGATCCTCGAAGTCGCGCACCAGCACCTCGGGACTGAAGATGCGCATCACGATCTTCTCGCCGAATGCGGTCGGCATCGTCGAGATGCGCAGCTCGATTTCCTGGCCGTCCGGCGCGACCGTCTTGATGCGGCCATCCTGCGGGCGTCGCTTCTCGACGATCTCCATCCGCGCGAGCAGCTTGATCCGCGACGTCACCGCATTGAGGACCGACGTTGGAATCGCGTACACCTGATGCAGCACGCCGTCGATGCGAAAACGCACGAGGCCGACGTCGCGCCGCGGTTCGACGTGGATGTCGGAGGCGCGCTGGTCGAACGCGTATTGCCAAAGCCAGTCGACGATGTGGACGACGTGCTGGTCGTTCGCGTCGAGATGGCCGTGCCGTCCAAGCTCGACGAGTTGCTCGAAGTTGCGCGCGATCGCGAAGTCGCCGCGCGAGTTCTCCTGCGCGCGCTTCATCGACCGCGCGAGGTTGAAGAACTCGCCGATGTAGCGGCGCACGTCGACCGGATTCGCGAGGACGATCTGGATCTCGAGCTTCAGGATGCGCGCCAGCTCGTCCGACCATCCGCGTACGAACGGCTCGCCGGTGGCGACCGTCAGCGTGCGTCGATCGACCGCGACCGGCAGGATGCGATAGCGTTCGGCATACGCATTCGACATCGTCGCCGTCACAGCGCCGAGGTCGATCTTCAGCGGGTCGATATGCTGGTATGGCACGCCGAGCTTGCCGGCGAGCCAGTCGACGAGGTCGTCGAGCAACAGCGGCTTGCCGGGCGGCCGCAGCGAGCGCAGCTTGCGATCGGCGATGAGCTCGAGCGGATGCTCGAAGCGCTGCGTGCGCGAGCGCGCGATCTCGCTCGCGTCGGCTTGCGCAATCAGGCCGTCGGCGACCATCAGTTTGAGGATGTCGTCGAGGCGAAGCCTGCGATCGGCGTTCGCCGCCTGCGGGTCGCGCGGCGTCGACGCCGCCGATTGCGCCTTGTTGTCGGAAACTGGCGTGGCCATGCGGCGGCACTTTACACTGTCGTCCCGCACTTTCGTGGAGTGCTCGATGCCGGCTGGCGGCGACACCGTTCTCGAAGCGCGCAACGTCGACATCACGACGCTCGACGTCGATGCGATCGTCAACGCCGCGAACAGTTCGCTGCTCGGCGGCGGTGGCGTCGATGGCGCGATCCACCGCGCTGCAGGGCCGCAGTTGCTCGCCGAATGCCGCACGCTCGGCGGCTGCCCGACCGGCGAAGCGCGGCTGACGCGCGGCTACAACCTGCCGGCGCGGTACGTCATTCATACGGTCGGGCCGGTATGGCAGGGCGGAACGCACGGCGAGCCCGACCTGCTCGCCGCGTGCTATCGGCATTCGCTCGAACTCGCGCGTGATCTCGGCATCGCGTCGATCGCGTTTCCCGCGATCAGTTGCGGCGTCTACGGCTATCCGCTCGACGCGGCAACCGCGATCGCGGTACGCGAGGCCCATGCGGCGCTGCCCGGCATGCCAGCGCTGCGGCGCCTCGTGTTCGCGTGCTTTGGCGACAGGGCGCTCGCGGCCTATCGCGCGGCCCTCGGCAGCTCCAACGTGCCCGAACCAAGGCGCGCGTGACGCGCTCCAATCGACGAAGGAGGACGCTCATGAAAAACAAAACGATCGCATTCGCCGTCCTGACCGCAAGCCTGCTCGCAAGCGGCGCGGCAAGTGCCGTTGCCGACGACCTGCGTCTCGCGCAGGGCTGGTATGGTCCGCCGCGCGACTCGCGGGGAAGCGATCGGGACCGGTATCGAGGCAATTGGGCTGTCGGCACCTTCCGCGGACAGAACGGCGCGAACGGCAACGAGGAAACGATCACGATCCGCCCCGACGGCACCGTCGAATTGCGCACGCGCGGCGAGGCGCCGAAATACGGGACCTTCGCGGGCGAAACGCTCACGGTCGGCTCGCGGATCAGCAAGGTCGAGCCGGCGCGCGGCGGCATCGTCATCGACGGCGCATACTACCGTCGCTGACGCGGGTCAGCGCCAAAAGCCGGTCAGAGAAGACTTTCGGCCCGCATCAACGTAGCTTCAGAGACGACTTTCGACCGGTGGCCTCGGCGTCCGCGATGCCGTCAGTTGAAAGTCGTCTCTGGCCCTGCTTCGGTTCGCCGGAAACTGTCTCCGACCCTATCTTTGGTCGTTCGCCGGCACCTGAAACACCTCGCGCACGTACGCCACGTACGACGGATCGTAGTCCATCGTCTTCGAAGGCTCGTCGCTGATCTTCGCGACCGGCTGGCCGTTGCAGCGCGTCATCTTGATGACGATCGCCAGCGGCTCGTAGCCGAGATCGTTCGTCAGGTTCGTACCAATGCCGAATGCCGTCTGGCTGCGGCCGCGGAACGCTTCGAAAAGCCGCATCGCGAGCGGCACGTTGAGCGAATCGGAGAACACCATCGTCTTCGTGCGCGGATCGATGCGCATCCGCTGGTAATGCGCAATCAGCTTCTCGCCCCATTCGAACGGATCGCCGGAATCATGGCGCACGCCGTCGAAGAGCTTGCAGAAGAACAGGTCGAAGTCGCGCAGGAAGGCGTCCATGCCGAACACGTCGGACAACGCGATCCCGAGATCGCCGCGGTACTCGCGTGCCCACGTGTTGAATGCGAACACCTGCGAATCGCGCAGCCGCGGCCCCACCGCCTGGCACGCCTGCAGGTACTCGTGCGCCATCGTGCCGAGCGGCGTCAGGTTGTGCTCGAGCGCGAGCTCGACGTTGCTCGTGCCGACGAACTTGCCGCGGATGCCGTCGCGCAGCGCGACGATCACGTGCTCCTGCCAGGCGCGCGAGAAACGCCGTCGCGTGCCGTAGTCGGCGATCCGGAATGCCGGATCGGAAACCGAATTGAGCTGCTCGATCTTGCGCGCAAGGCGCCGCTCGCCTTCGGCAAAGTCCGGCTTCGGATGCACGTTGCGGTTGTAGACTTCCGAAACGATCGCGAGCACCGGCACTTCGAACATGATCGTGTGCAGCCACGGTCCCTTGATCGCGATGTCGATCTCGCCATCGCTTCCTGGCAGCGCGCGCACGTCGATGAAGCGCAGGTCGAGCTGGAAAAGGCCGAGCAGATCGACGAAATCGCTCTTGAAGAAGCGCCAGCTGCGCAGGTAATCGAGCTCGCGCCGCGTGAAGCGCAGCCGGCACAGCTCCGCGATCTCGCGGCGGATCTCGCCGATGTACGGCGTCAGATCGACGTCGTTCGTGCGGCACTTGAAGCGGTACTCGGCCTGCGCGGCGGGGAAATGATGCAGCACGACCTGCATCATCGTGAACTTGTAGAGGTCCGTGTCGAGCAGAGACGAGATGATCATGAAGCGATGGCGGGCGAAAGACGCGACGGCCAGGGCGAAGGAACCGTTGATCTTACCCCGTGCCGATTCGGCGGCGAACCGGCGCCGCATGGCGTCCATTGCTGGATGAGCCCGCGCGTCGCCGCTATGATGACGTGCGTCCCAGCCCGCACATCGCCATGCTCGTCAGTTGCGTCGCCTACGAAAACGGCATCAAGCTCGCCGACATCCCCGTCGCGGACATCAGCGAGTACGTGCATCGACCTGATCACTTCATCTGGGTCGCGCTGTTCGAGCCGACACGCGACGAGCTCGACGAGATGGCGCAGGAGTTCGGCCTGCACGAGCTCGCGGCCGAGGATGCGCGCAAGGGACATCAGCGCCCGAAGATCGAGGAGTACGGCGATTCGCTCTTCGCGGTGCTGCATCCCGCCGAGATGCTGCCGGTCGGCGACCAGGGCGACTGCGAGCTCAATATCGGCGAGGTCGACATCTTCGTCGGACACAACTACGTGCTCACGGTGCGCCACCGTACGCAGACCGGGTTCGCTGCCGTGCGCGCGCGCGCCGAGCGCGAGCCGGAGCTCTTGCGGCACGGCTCGGGTTTCGTCCTGTATGCGCTGATCGACAACGTCGTCGACCGCTACTTCCCGGTGCTCGACCAGCTCGAGACCCGTCTCGAGACGGCGGAGGAAGAGCTTTTCGCGAGCGCGTCGTCGCGGCGCAAGATCGAGGAGCTCTACGGGCTCAAGCGCGAGCTGATGGCGCTGAAGCACGCGGTGGCGCCGCTGATGGAAGCGGTCGGCAAGCTCTTCGGCGGGCGCGTGCCGCAGATCTGCCAGGGGACGCAGGAATATTTCCGCGACGTCCACGACCATCTGATGCGGATCAACGCGACGATCGACAGCACGCGCGAAATGCTGACGACGGCGATCCAGGTGAACCTCGCGCTGATCGGCATCTCCGACAACGAGGTGACGAAGCGCCTTGCCGCGTACGGCGCGTTGATCACCGTGCCGACGTTGATCGCCGGGATCTACGGCATGAACTTCAAGGACATGCCCGAGTTGAGCTGGCCGATCGGCTATCCGCTCGCCGTCTTCTGCATGGTCGCGATCGACGCGATCCTCTTCGTGCGCTTCCGCCGCGCGAAGTGGGTGTAGTTTGGGTGGAGTCCCCCGACGCTCGCGGCTACCGCCGCTTCGCTGCTCCCGTAGGGGGCGCAATTCGCGGCTCGGGACGGCCCTGCGCCGCTCATGGCGGCTATTACCCGCCGTCGGCGGGCACGATCGGAATCACGCGCCGGTCGCCGAATGCCGACTGCAGCGGCCACGAGGGCTGCAGCGTCACGTGATCGATGTGGAAGCGACCCGCGAGCATCTGCCGCGCGGCGTCGAGAATCGGCAGCCACGAATCTCCGTTGTCGATCGTCACGTGCGCCGACAGCGCCGCCTGATGCGTGCTCATCTGCCAGACGTGCAGGTCGTGCACGCCGGTGACGCCCGGAATCGCCGTCAACGCGTTGCCGATCTCCTGGTAATCGAGATGCGCCGGCACGCCTTCCATCAGCACACCGGTCGTCTGCGCGAGCAGCCGCCACGTCGCGCGCAGGATCAGCACGGCGGTGAGCAGCGACAGCAGCGGGTCGATCGGCGTCCACCCGGTCGTCAGGATCACGGCGCCAGCGACGATGGCGGCAATCGAGCCCAACGCGTCCGACAGCACGTGCAGCAGCGCGCTTCGCACGCCGGCGGACGACGAAGCGCGCGACAACACCCAGGCGGTGATCAGGTTGACCAGCAAGCCGACGCTCGCAAGCCCGAGCACCATCGCACCGGCGACCGGCGCGGGCGACGTGACGCGGCGGATCGCCTCGAACACGATGAAGCCGACGAGCAGCAGAAGCGCAATCGCATTGACGAACGCGGCGAGCACCTCGGCACGCGCATAACCGTACGATGCGCGCGGCGACGGCGGCCGGCGCGCGACCCATTGCGCAAACAGCACGAGGCCGAGCGCCGCCGCGTCGGTCGCCATGTGGCCTGCATCGGACAGCAATGCAAGCGATCCCGCGAGCCAGCCGCCAAACGCCTCGACGAGCGCATACGCGGCCGTCAGCGCGAGCGCCGCGGCGAGCGCCCGGAGCGGCGCGGCGCCGGCATGCACGTGATGGTCGTGCGCGTCGCCGTCGTGCGCGTGCAGCGAGTGATCGTGGACGCCCATGAGGTTTTAAAATAGCACCATGGAGGCGTCGTCAGCACTCGCCCATCGCATCGACGAGCAGTTGCCGCAGACGCAGTGCCGACGCTGTGGCTACAGCGGCTGCCGGCCCTATGCCGAGGCGATCGCCGCCGGCGAAGCGAACATCGACCGATGCCCGCCGGGCGGAACGGCAACGCTGCACACGCTCGCGCGGCTGCTCGACCGCCCCGCTCCGCCGCTCGACACGTCGCGTGGACAGCCCGGCCCGTTGCGTGTCGCGTGCATCGACGAAAGCGCGTGCATCGGCTGCACGCTTTGCATCGCCGCATGCCCGGTCGACGCGATCATCGGCGCGCAGAAGCGCATGCACGCGGTGCTGACGTCGCTTTGCAGCGGCTGCGAGCTGTGCGTCGCACCGTGCCCGGTCGACTGTATCGCGATGCGGCCGGCCGCAAGGGAATGGACGGGCGCCGATGCGATCGCCGCACGCGCCCGGTTCGACCAACGACAGGCACGCCACGCAGCGGCGAGCGCCGCGGCCAGGCGCGATGCCGAGACGCGCAAGCGCAAGGCCGCCGTGGCTGCCGCCATCGAACGCGCCCGTGCCCGGCGTGCGGCGCTCGTGCAATAGGCTTGCGAATGCGTCGCGCGCACGCAAGACGCGCACCGATCGAGCATGCGCTCGTTCGCATGCTCGCGGCGATGCTGATGGGGAGCGCAACGATGGCCGCAACCGCCGCGCCCGACGACTACTCGCAGCGCCTCGATACGCTGTGGAACTTCGCGCAGCCGGCCGAATCGGAAACGCGTTTTCGTGCCGAAGCGTCGCGGCACCCGCGCGCGTCGCGCGAAGCGAGCGAGGCGTCGACGCAGCTTGCGCGTGCGCTCGGACTGCAGCGTCGCTTCGTCGAAGCGGATCGCGCGCTCGATGCGGTGAAGCCTACGCTCGCGCGACTGCCGGTGCGCGTCCACGTCCGCTATCTGCTCGAGCGCGGGCGCCGCGACAATTCGAGCGGCCATCGCGAACGCGCCTTTGCATGGTTCGAGCAGGCGCTCGATGCGTCGACCGGCGACACACTGCCCGGCGCCGACTATTACCGCGTCGATGCGCTGCACATGCTCGCGATCGCCGCACCGCTCGAACGGCAGCGCGCGTGGAATCTGCAGGCGCTCGCCGTCTCCGATGCATCGTCCGATCCGCGCACGCGCGGCTGGCGCGGATCGCTCCTGAACAACGTCGGCTGGACGATGCACGAGCGCGGCGACGACGCGGCTGCCCTCGCCTACTGGCAGGACGCGCTCACCGCCGTCGAAGCGCAACACGACGTCGTACGCATCCGCATCGCCCGCTGGACCGTTGCGCGAGGCCTCCGTGCAGTCGGCCGTCTCGACGAGGCCGAGACGATCCAGCGCGAGCTCGCCGACGAGCTCGACGCCGCGCATGCGCCCGACGGTTACGTGTTCGAGGAGCTTGCGGAGATCGCCGTCGCACGCGGCGATCGCGTCGCAGCCCGATCACGGGCTGCGAAGGCGCTCGCGCTGCTTTCACAGGATGCCGACTTTCGCGCCAACGAAGCGGCGCGGCTCGCACGGCTCACCGAGCTTGCGAACTCGCCGCCGCAGTGACCGGCAAGCGGCGTCCGGACGCTACATCTGGCGAAACCGGTGCGCGAACGCGCGCGACACGGCGATCGTTTCGGCACGCGTCTTCAGTGCGAGCGACAGGCGCCCGGCGAAGTCGCGATGCGTCGCCTGCACGTGCGCGAGGTTGACGATCGTGCCGCGGTGCACCTGCCAGAAGTGCGCCGGGTCCAGGCCTTCGGCGAGCTCGCGCAGGGGCGTGCGGATCAGCGCTTCGCCCTCCTTCGTGAACACGCTCGTGTACTTGTCGTTCGCCTGGAAGTAGCAGACGTCGTCGACGGCGATCAGCCTTACCTGCTGACCGACCGACGCGCGGATCCATGCCAGCCGTTCCGTTCCGCCGTTTTGCGTGAGACCGGGCGCAAGCCGCGATAACGTCGCGAGCACGGCGCGCAGCTCAGGGGCGTCCTTCGCATCGGCCATCCGCTCGCGGAGCCGCTCGATCGTCCGCGTCAGGCGTTCGTCGTCGACGGGCTTCAGCAGGTAATCGACGGCCGCACGCTCGAACGCGTCGACCGCATACTGATCGAACGCGGTCACGAAGACGACGTGCAGCGCCCGATCGCAGGTCCTTGCCACGTCGAGGCCGCTCATGCCGGGCATCCGGATGTCGAGGAATGCGACGTCGGGCTGCCCGGCGTCGATCAGCGCCTTCGCCTCGGCACCGTTCGCGGCGATGCCGGCGATCAGCAACTCCGGCCACAGCGCGGTGAGCCGGTCGCGCAGATAGTGCGCAAGGCGCGGCTCGTCGTCGGCGATGATCGCCGTCGTCCGGCGCGTGTCGTTCATGCGGAAGCGTCCACCGTCGAAGGCATGCTCGACGCACGCGGTTCTCGCCTGGCAATCGGGATCGGCACCCGCAACGTCGCGCGCGTGCCGTGCGGTGAAAGATCCTCGAGGATCAGCGATGCGTCCTCTCCATAGGCCGTCGCAAGCCGTGCGCGCAGGTTGGCAAGCCCGATGCCGCCGCTGCCCACCGCGCTTGTCGTGCGAAAGCCGCCGCCCGTATCGGCGACGCGGAGCACCAGCATCGACCCTTCACGCGATCCGCTGACCACGATCTCCCCGCCTGCGAGCGAGGGCTCGATGCCGTGCTTCACCGCATTCTCGACGATCGGCTGCAGCAACATCGGTGGCACGGCGAGATCGCGCAGCGGCGCCGGCACATCGATGCGCCAGCGCAGCCGCTGTCCCATGCGCATCGCGACGATGTCGAGGTACGCACCGAGCAGGTCGAGCTGCACGCCGAGCGTCGTTTTCGCGCTCGCCGCTGCTGCGCTGGCGCGAAGCAGCGCGATCAGCTGCTCGATCATCCCTTTCGCCGTGCGCGGCTCCGCGTCAATCAGCGAGATGACGTGCGCGAGCGTGTTGTAGAGGAAGTGCGGCTCGACCTGCGCCTCGAGCAGCTTCATCCGCGCGGTCGTCGCCTCGTTCTGCGCGGCGGCGGCACGCGCCTGCTCGCGGGCGACCGCCGCCTCGGCGCGGGCCGCGCGTTCCCGCGGCACGAAGATCATCAGCAGCACGGCCGTGATCGCGAGCGAAACGGCGACGATCGACACGACCGCGCGCGGCGAGAAGAGCCAGTCGGACCCGTTCTTCCAATCCAGGAGGCGAAACGCGATCAGGTAGCCCGGGAAGATCGCGACGCTCGCGACCAGGCCGTAGTACGCCGAGCGCACCCAGAAATGCGCCCGGCGGATGGCGGCGCCGAAGAGCTTTTCGGTGACGACGAACGCGGCGAAGATGACGAACCCGATGCATTGGGCGAAGACGAACGTGATTCGCAGGGAATCGACGATCGACGCCGACGGGTCGATGACGAGCGACAGCGCGGTGAAGAGCAGCGCGACGAGCGAGTTCCAGACGATCGTGTAGGCGACGTCGCGCGCGAAGCTCGGACGCAGCCGGCGAAAGACGGGAAAGATCTCGAGCGGGTGGCGGAATCCCTCGCAGGCTGGCGTGCCGTGCGGCTCGGCGACGAACATCATGCGCTCCTTTGGCGTTGTCGGCGCTTGCCATTGTCCGCCTGCTTCGCGAAGGCAAAAGCCCGAACGCGACGAACCGCCCGACGCGCGGGGCCAAGGGTCGCGTTTCGTCGCGAGCGGTCGGCACCCGGCGCGGGTACATGCCGCACAGTAGAATCGCGCGATGAATCCCACGAAGCGACGCCAGATCTTCGAGCGGCTCGCCGCCGCGAACCCGAACCCGCGCAGCGAGCTCGAGTACCGGTCGCCGTTCGAACTGCTCGTCGCCGTCGTGCTGTCGGCGCAGGCGACGGACAAGGGCGTGAACAAGGCCACGGCGCGCCTCTTTCCGGTCGCCAGCACGCCGCAGGCGTTCGTGAAGCTCGGCGTCGACGGCCTCATTCCGTACATCGGCTCGATCGGCCTCTTCAATACGAAGGCGAAGAACGTCGTCGCGCTGTCGCGGCGACTCATCGACGAGCACGGCGGCGAAGTCCCGCGCGAGCGCGACGCGCTCGAGCAACTGCCCGGCGTCGGCCGCAAGACGGCGAACGTCGTGCTGAACGTCGCGTTCGGCGAGCCGACGATCGCGGTCGACACGCACATCTTCCGCGTCGCGAACCGTACTCGCCTCGCGGTGGGCAAGGATCCCGAAGCGGTCGAGCGCCAACTCGTGAAGGTCACGCCGGAGGAGTTCCGCCTGAACGCGCATCACTGGCTGATCCTGCACGGCCGCTACGTTTGCGTCGCGCGCGTGCCGAAATGCCCCGCGTGCGTGATCGTCGATCTTTGCGAGTACACAGCGAAGACGCGTGCACTGCCGGGCGCGAATCCGCGCGCATTGCCGCTCAAGCCGCCGGTCGAAGCGACGGCGAGGCCACACAAGGCAGCGGCGCGCAAGACGAGCGCCGAAGCGCCACGCAAGGCCGCCGGCCGGCGCAAGAAATGAAGCGGGTGAAACAACCTCCACGCTCGCTGCGCCTGAAGGGACGCGTTCAATCGCTCGGCGCGGCCGCGCGGGACTGACGTCATGTTCGCGCCGAGCCGCGACGAGTCCCGCCGGTTCCTGATCGACGCCTGGCGCAAATACCGCGCGGGAGAGGCGTTATCGGGGCTCGAGCAGACGGCGGCGCAGTTGATCGCAATGCATCCCGGGTATCACGCGATGCTCGAATCGCCCGACGCGCATGTCGACCGCGACTATCGGCCGGAGCAAGGCGACGTCAATCCGTTCCTGCATCTGTCGCTGCATCTCGCCGCAGCCGAGCAGCTTGCGATCGACCAGCCGCCCGGAATCGCCGCGCAGTACGCGCGGTTGTGCACTTCGCGCGGCGACGCGCACGAAGCGCTGCACGCGATCGTCGAATGCCTGGGCGAGGTGGTCTGGCAGGCGCAGCGGACGGGCACGCCGCCCGATGCGGCGCTCTATCTCGACTGTCTCGCGCGCCAGAAGTAATTCAGGATCGCGGGGCGAGGACCGGCGGCTGCGACGCGAAATATGCCGCGACGTTGTCGATGTCCTTGTCGGTCAGCGTCGCCGCGAAGCCGGCCATGATCGGGTTCTTGCGCGCGCCCGACTTGTAGTCGCGAAGCGCCTTCGCCAGGTAGTCGGGGTACTGGCCGCCCAGCTTCGGGTAGGCGTCGCTCTGGCTGTTGCCGTCCTGCCCATGACAGGCCGCGCAGATCTCCTTGACCTTCGCCTGCCCCGCGACGAGATCGGCGCCGAATGCAAGCGCGGGCGAAATTGCGAGGGTGAAAACGAGAAGGGTTGCGTGCGCGCGGGTCATCATTTGCTTGCCGTCGTCGTCTGCGGGCCGCCGCGCGAGAAATACGCGGCGAGATTGAGGATGTCGTCGTCGGAGAGGCTCGCTGCGATCGCGCGCATCGACGGATGGGTGCGATCGCCGTTCTTGTATTCGTGCAGCGCCTGGACGATGTACGCGGCATGCTGCCCGCCGATCTTCGGCACGTGATAGACCTCGGGGTAGGCGGTGCGCCAGCCCTCGACGCCGTGGCAGCCTTCGCACATCCGCGTCTTCTCGCGTCCCTTCGCGGGGTCGCCCGTGGGCGCCGCGGGTTGAGCCGCCGGCGCCGCGGGTGCCGGTGCCGCGGGCGCGGGGGTCTGGGCCGCGACAGCGGCCGAAAACAGCAACGTGAACGTCGAAACCGCGAAAGATCGGATCATCGGCGATAAAGGGAAGTTGAGCGCGGCACACGCAGGCGGCCGCGGTGGCAGAAACGTTCGATTTTACGGGTTCGTGCGCGAGGCGGTCAAACCGTGCCGACGTCAGCGCGCGAGGTGGGAAAGCTTGTCCTTCACGTCCTTCCATTCGTCGGCGTCGGGCGGTGCCGGCTTGCGCTCGATGATCGGCTTCCACACCTTCGAAAGCTCGGCGTTCAGCGCCTTGAACGCCTGCTGATCCTCGGGCACGTCGTCCTCGGCGAAAATGGCCTCGACCGGGCATTCGGCGACGCACAGCGTGCAGTCGATGCACTCGTCGGGATCGATGACGAGGAAGTTCGGACCCTCGCGAAAGCAGTCGACGGGACAGACGTCGACGCAGTCGGTGTATTTGCAGCGGATGCAGCTTTCGGTGACGACGTAGGTCATGACGCTTTGCTTCTCGACGCGTTCAATTCGATGACGAGCCTTGAATTTTAGCAGACGGCGCCCCACTCTCGCCTTGGCCGGTGCGCGGTTGGCGCATGCGGTAAACTGATTTTTGCGTGCCGCCTGCTGCGGCGCGGAGAGGAATCTTTCGATGAGCGACGTCATCAAGCATGTTTCGGACACCACTTTCGAGCAGGACGTATTGAAATCGGAGACGCCGGTGCTGGTCGATTTCTGGGCGGAGTGGTGTGGTCCCTGCAAGATGTTCGCACCGGTCCTCGATGAAGTCGCGAAGGCCTACGAAGGCAAGCTTCGCGTCGCGAAACTCGACATCGACGCGAATCCCGCGACGCCGGGCAAATTCGGCATCCGCGGCATTCCGACCGTCATCCTGTACAAGGGCGGCCAGGTCCATGCACAAAAGGTCGGCGCGCTGACAAAATCGCAACTGACGGCGTTTCTCGACAGCCATCTCTAAGCGACTTCCTTGACAGCGCGCGGCAAGCCCGCTACGCTGCCCCACTGAACCGATCGGCGCGCCACGTTGCGCCGATCCGCCAGGCGCAAGAAGCGCCGGCAATATTCCAGGCGCCGCCCTTCCGTTGCGGCGCCCAAACGAATCCCGATTCGCCCACCCGGCCATCCGCGGCCCTCTCCGCCGTTCCCGCACGCGCCATGCACCTGTCAGAACTGAAAGCCAAGCACGTCTCCGAGCTGCTCGACATCGCCAA
>DATNGN010000077.1:0-11743 GCA_035605875.1 Casimicrobiaceae bacterium | reverse complement strand
GCGCTCCGACACCGGCTTCAGTTCGACGAACATGAACCCGCCGCCGGCGCGCGAACCGCCGATGAAGCCGACGACCGACTGCACCGCGGGATCGCGGCGGATGATGTCGACGACCTGACGCAGCTTGTCGCCCATCGCGTTCGTCGAGATGCTCTGGTCCGCCGAGAGGCCGCCCTGCAGCTGCCCGGTGTCCTGCTGCGGGAACAGCGCCTTCGGCACCATCACGTACAGGTAACCGTTCAGCAGGACGACGACGAGCAGGATCAGCATGACCATGCCCTTGCTCGCAAGGGCCCAGTCGAGGCTTTGCTCGTACGTTGCAAGCAGGAACGCGTAGCCGCGCTCGAGCGTGCGGGCGAGCCTGCCTTGCCGCTTCGCGTCGACGTCGCCGCCCGGGCGCAACACCCATGCGCACATCATCGGCGTCGTCGTGAGCGAAATGACGAGCGAGATCAGCACGGCGACCGACAGCGTCACCGCGAACTCGCGAAAGAGCCGTCCGGGAAGGCCGGGCATGAACAGCAGCGGTATGAACACGGCGACGAGCGACAAGCTGATCGACACGACGGTGAAGCCCACCTCGCGCGCACCGGTCAGCGCCGCGCGCATCCGCGCCATGCCCGCTTCGATGTGGCGGCTCGTGTTCTCGAGGACGACGATCGCGTCGTCGACGACGAAGCCGGTCGCGACCGTCAGCGCCATCAGCGAGAGGTTGTCGAGGCTGTAGCCCAGCAGGTACATCACGCCGAAGGTACCGAGCAGCGCCGTCACCGTCGCGACCGCGGGAACGAGCGTCGCGCGCACGCTGCGCAGGAACGCACTGACGACGAGCACGACGAGGATCACCGCGACGATCAGCGTCACCTCGACTTCGTGCAACGACGCGCGGATCGAATGCGTGCGGTCGGATGCGACGTGCAGTTCGACGTCGGCCGGCAGCTCCGCCTGCAGCGCGGGCAACAATGCGCGCACCGCATCGACGGTTTCGATCACGTTCGCGGCCGGCTGGCTGCGGATCAGCACGATCACCGCACGATCGCCGTTGTACAGGCCGAGCGTGTGCGTGTCCTCGACGCCGTCGACGACGTCGGCAACGTCGGAGAGCTTGACCGCCGCGCCGTTGCGCCATGCGATCACCATCGGCGCGTAGTCGCTCGCGTGCAGTCCCGGCGTCTGGGTGTAGATCTGCAGCCGCCGGTCGCCGCCCTGCACGATGCCCTTCGGCCGGTTCGCGTTGCTCGCCTGGATCGCGGCGCGCACGTCCTCGGTGCTGATCCCGTAGTTGTTGAGCGCGAACGGTTTCAACTCGATGCGCACGGCCGGCAGCGAGCCGCCACCGATCTGCACGTCGCCGACGCCCTCGACCTGCAGCAACTGCTGGTTCAGGATGTTCGACGCCTCGTCGTAGATCTGCCCCGGCGTCTTCGTCTTCGACGTGAGCGCGAGGATCATCACGGGTGCCGCCGACGGATTCACCTTGCGGTACGTCGGGTTCGAGCGCAGCGTCGCGGGCAGGTCGACGCGCGACGCGTTGATCGCCGCCTGCACGTCGCGCGCGGCGCCGTCGATGTCGCGGCCGAGATCGAATTGCAACGTGACGCGCGTCGCGCCGACCGAGCTCGTCGACGTGATCTCGTTGACGCTCGGGATGACGCCCAGGTGCCGCTCGAGCGGCGTCGCGACGCTTTGCGCCATCGTCTCGGGACTCGCACCCGGAATGTTGGCGCTGACCGAGATCACCGGCAGCTCGATCTGCGGCAGCGACGCGACCGGCAGCACGAAGAATCCCGCGATGCCGGCGAGCGCGATGCCGACGGTCAGAAGTACCGTGCCGATCGGACGCAGAACGAAGGGTCGCGAAAGGTTCATGCGTCGTTACCCCTCACCCGCCTCGCTCACGCTCGGCTCCCTCTCCCCACTGGGGATCGGGGTGAGGGGTCTTCATCGTCTTCGCTGATCTTCCGCCGCGTGCTGCCGCCGCCCAGCCGATCGAACGCGAGGTAGATGACCGGTGTCGTGAACAGCGTCAGCAGCTGGCTCACGATGAGCCCGCCGAAGATCGCGACACCGAGCGGACGGCGAAGCTCGGCGCCGACGCCCCACGACAGCATCAGCGGCACCGCCGCGAACAAGGCGGCGAGCGTCGTCATCAGGATCGGCCGCAGCCGCAACAGCGCCGCCCGATGGATCGCGTCGCGCGCGCTCATGCCTTCGTCACGCTCGGCGTCGATCGCAAAGTCGATCATCATGATCGCGTTCTTCTTCACGATGCCGATCAGAAGGATGATCCCGATGATCGCGATCACGCCGAGATCGTTGCCGGTGATCATCAACGCGAGCAGCGCGCCGACGCCGGCGGACGGCAACGTCGACAGGATCGTCAGCGGATGCACGTAGCTTTCGTACAGTACGCCGAGCACGATGTAGACGCAGACGACCGCCGCCAGGATCAGCCACAGCTGGTTCGCGAGCGACTTCTCGTAGGCGCCCGACGCGCCGAGGAAGTTCAGCGTGATCGACGGCGGCAGCCCGATGTCGTGTGCGGCCGTGCGGATGGCATCGACGGCCTTGCCGAGTGCCGTTCCCGGCGTCGTGTCGAAGTTGAGCGTGCTCGCCGGGTATTGACCGACGTGCGTGATCTGCAGCGGCGCGAGCTGCTCGGTGATCTTGGCGAACGCCGACAGCGGCGTCGGCTTGCCGCTCGCCGAAATCAGGTTGAGCTTGCCGACGCCTTCGACGGACGTCGCAAGCCCCGGCTTCGCTTCGAGAATCACGCGGTACTGATTCGTATCGGTGAAGATCGTCGACACGATCCGCTGGCCGAACGCGCTGTACAGCGAATCGTCGACGGCGCTCGCGGTGATGCCGAGGCGCGACGCGGTGTCGCGATCGACGTCGATGTTCGCGGTCGCGCCCTGCGCGCCCGCGTCGCTTTGCACGTTGCGCACCTGCGACGCATTTTGCAGGCGTGCGATGAGCTCGTGCATCCAGCGGGTGATCTGTGCGCTGTCGACGCCTTCGAGCGACGCGCGGTACTCGGTCGGCCCCGTTTCGGAGTCGATCGTCAGATCCTGCGTCGGCTGCACGTACAGCGTCGCGCCCGGCACTGCATGCACGCGCTCGCGCAGGCGATCCATCACCGCCTGCTGGTCGCCGTGCGACGCCTTCAGGTTGATCAGCATGCTGCCCGTCTGCAGCATCGTGTTGTTCGCCGCGTCGACGCCGACGATCGAGCTCAGATTCTCGACGGCGGGATCGGCGAGGATCGCGCGCGCGGCCTGTGCCTGCAGCGCGACCATCCGATCGTACGAAACGTCCTGCGCCGCCTGGACGCGCGCCTGCAGCTGCCCGGTGTCCTGCGTCGGGAAAAGCCCCTTTGGAATGACGACGTAGAGCAGCACGGTGACGGCGAGTGTGGCGAGCGCGACGAGCAGCGTCGCGCCCTGATGGTCGAGCACGAAGACGAGCGATCGGTCGTAGCGATGCAGAACGCGGGCGAAGAAGCGCTGCGTCCGCGACAGGTTTGCGTCGGCGTCGTCGCGCTTCGCGCGGAGCCACCGCGCCGACATCATCGGCACGAGCGTCAGCGAGACGACGGCGGAAATCAATATCGTGATCGCGAGCGTCACCGCGAACTCGCGGAACAGGCGCCCGACGACGTCGCTCATGAACAGGAGTGGAATCAGCACGGCGATCAGCGAGATCGTGAGCGAGATGATCGTGAAGCCGATCTGGGTGGCCCCGGTCAGCGCCGCCTTGAGCGGCGGCTCGCCCTGCTCGATGTAGCGCGAGATGTTCTCGATCATCACGATCGCGTCGTCGACGACGAAGCCGGTCGCGATCGTCAGTGCCATCAGCGAGAGGTTGTTCAGGCTGTAGCCGAGCAGGTACATGAGCCCGAACGTCCCGATCAGCGAGATCGGCACCGCGATGCTCGCGATCACCGTCGCGCGAAGGCTCCCGAGAAACGCGAAGATCACGAGCACGACGAGCACGACGGCGAGCACGAGCTCCTTCTCGACGTCGGAAACCGAGGCCCGGATCCCGTTCGTGCGGTCGGCGAGCACGTCGACGCGGATCGACGCAGGCAGTCCCGCCTGCAGCGCCGGAAGCTGGCGCTTGATCGCATCGACGGTCGCGATGACGTTCGCGCCCGGTTGCCGCTGCACGTTGACGATGATCGCGGGAATCAGCGTCGCGCCGTTCGCGCCCTGACAGTCGCTGCCCGGAAGCTCGGCAGCCGCGAGACTTCCCGGCGGCGGCCCCGATGCGCACGGCATGCCCGCCCATGCGCCGAGCTGGTTGTTCTCGGCGCTTTCGAGGACGAGGGCGACGTTCGCGACGCGAATCGGCGCGCCGTTCCGATAGGCAATGATCAGTTGCCGGTAATCGTCGGCGGTCAGCAGCTGGTCGTTCGAGCTGATCGAATAGGCGCGCTTCGGGCCGTCGAAGTTGCCCTTCGCCGCGTTCGAGTTCGCGTTGCTGATCGCGGTGCGGAGCGTATCCATCCCGATACCGTACGACGCGAGCGCCTGCGTGTTCGCCTGGATGCGCACGGCGGGGCGCTGGCCGCCGGACAGCGACACGAGGCCCACGCCCGACACCTGGCTGATCTTCTGCGCAAGCCGCGTGCTGACGAGGTTCTGCACGTCGGTGAGCGGCATGCTGTTCGAGCTCACCGCGAGCGTCAGTACGGGAGCGTCGGCGGGATTGACCTTCGCGTAGACCGGCGGTGCGGGCAGGTCGGCGGGCAGCAGCGACCCGCTTGCATTGATCGCCGCCTGCACTTCCTGCTCGGCGACGTCGAGCGACAGGTCGAGCGAGAACTGCAGCGTGATGACCGATACGCCTGAGGCGCTCGTCGAGCTCATTCTCGTGAGGCCCGACATCTGACCGAACTGCGTCTCGAGCGGCGCCGTGACGGTGTTGCTCATCACCTCGGGACTCGCGCCCGGGTACAGCGTCTGCACCTGGATCGTCGGGTAGTCGACCTGCGGCAGCGCGGACAGCGGCAGGAAGCGGAAGCCGACGAGGCCCGCGAGCACGATCGCGAGCATCAAAAGCGACGTCGCGACCGGCCGTTCGATGAACGGCTGGGAGGGCCCCCACGCTCGCGGCTTCGCCGCTTCGCTGCCCCCCGAGGGGGCGGAATCGGCGTCTCGGGACGGCGCTTCGACGCTCATCCGCTCATTCTTCCAACGTTACTGCGCGGGCGCTGCGCCGCTCGCCCGGCGCTGCCCGCGCGTTGCGCGGCCGGTGGTCTCGCCGGTCGGCGGCGTCGCGACGATGCCCGGCGCGCTCGGATTGCCGGGACCCGGGGCCGGCGCGGCGACCTTGCCCGCGTCGGCATTGCCGGGACGCGCGCCGGGCGTTGCCGACGGCTGCTGCACGCCCTCGGCGCGCGCGCCACGGCGGCCGCCGTGCGCACCGGCGGGCGCAGCGTTGGCGGCCACGTCCGCGCTCGTCTGAATGCGCGCCCCATCCTTCAGGCGGTCACCGCCTTCGGTCACGACCTCCTCGCCGACCGCAAGCCCCTTCGTGATCTCAACGTCTTCCACGCCCGCGACACCGGCGGTCACATTGCGCAACGACACCGTGCGATCGGCGTTGACGACGTAAACGAAATCGCCGCTCGGTCCGTGGCGAAGTGCGATGACGGGCACGACGACGGCCGCATCGATCGTTCGCAACAGAAGCCGCACGTTGACGAACTGGTTCGGAAACAGCGACGCGTTCGCGTTCGAAAAGCGCGCCTTCGCCTTGATCGTGCCCGTCTGCACGTCGATCTGGTTGTCGAGCGTCAGGAACTCGCCGTCGTCGAGCTCGCGCGTGCGCGTGCTGTCCCATGCCGACACCGGCAGTTTCGCACCGCTTCCCGTACGCTCCTTCACGTCGGGCACGCGCTCCTGCGGGATCGAGAACTGCACGTCGATCGGCGAGATCTGCGTGATCGTCGCGACGCCCGTCGCGTTGCCCGTCGAGATGTAGTTGCCGACGTCGATCGGCCGCAAACCTACGCGGCCTGCGATCGGCGCGACGACGTGCGCCCATTGCAGGTTGAGCCGCGCACTGTTCTCGTTCGCGCGATCGACGCCGATCGTGCCGATCAGCTGCTTCACCAGCGCATCCTGCGTGTCGACGGTCTGGCGCGCGATCGAATCCTGCTTGAGCAGCACCTGGTAGCGCTCGAGCTGCACGCGCGCCGCGTTCAACTGCGCCTCGTCGCGCACGCGTGCGGCGGTCGCCTGATCGAGCGTCGTCTGGAAAGGCCGCGGATCGATCGTCGCGAGCGGCTGACCCTTGTGGACAATCTCGCCTTCCTTGTAGAGCACTTCGGTGATCACGCCGGACACCTGCGGCGACACCGTTGCGACGGCAATCGGCGTCACGGTGCCGAGTGCCTCGATGTAAACCGGGATGTCGGCGTGTCGTGCCTCGGCGACGCCGACGGTGCTCGGCGGCGCACCGCGAGCGCCACCGCGCCCTCCCTTGTCCGCGCGCGCGCCGGCCGCCGGTCCGCCGCCTTGTGCGAACGTCGCCGGTCGGTGGGTCAGGTACCACGCGAGCCCGACGATCGCGGCGAGCACGATCAGCGCAACGAGAGTGCCCACACGCCGGCCGCGCCGCGAGACGGTCGAACGCGCGGCGGTTCCCGGCGGTGGTGCGGACGGCGGCGGTGGCGGCTGCTCCATGAGAATCCTGTAGGGACGATCGCGTTCGAATTATCGCGTTGCCCGGCGCTCGAACGACGTTCCGGCCACCCGGATCACGTGTTCTGCCGCGTGGAACGATGGTCCTGCGCGGCGGCCGCCTTTGAGACGGCGATCCTAAGCCATGGTTCGGCTGGCGCCCCGCACGGCCGGCATTTCACGCGGCGCGAATTGCAAGGAATCGTTTCAGCCAGGCCGGCGATTCACACGCGCTCACGCGCGCCGGAAAGCGCGGCCTTCCCGGCCGCGTTGTCGCGAGAGGGTTTGACGAATGCGATCGGCGCGCCCCGCTCGACGGCCAGTCCGGCCGTGATCCACGCGTCGATGCCGCCCTTCAACGGCCGCACGCGTCGATAGCCCTTGGCCAGCAGAAGCTGCGCGCCCCGGCGCGCCGAGACCTCGTTCGGGCATGCGCAATAGACGACGATGTCGCGATCGTCGGGAAAATCGTCGCGCTGCGCGAGGGTGTCGAGGTCGAGCAGCACCGCACCCGGAATGTGCGGGCGCGCTCCATGCGCGAGCGACGAACCGACGTCGATGACGAACGGCTGCGGCTCGCCGTCGAGGCGCTCGCGCAGCTCGGCGACGGAGATCATCGAGCTCGCGAGAAGCCGCGCCATCCGCATGCGCTGCCACAACTTGACGAGCGCGTAAGCGGCCACGACGACGGCGACCACTGCGCTTGCGAGCGGGAGATGCGACGCCATCCAGGTCAGCGTCGCGTCGATCTGATTGGCGAAGAGCGCGCCCGCCACCATCGCGGCACCCGCCCACAGCACGGCGCTCGCGATCGAGGCCAGCGCGAACGCGCCGACGCGCATCGACAACGCACCGGCAATCGGCGGTGCGACGGTCGAGAATCCGGGCACGAACTTCGACACGACGACCGAGTAGAAGCCCCACCGCTCGAAAATGCCTTCGGTCTGGCGAACGCAGGTATCGGGCGACAGCGAGACGCGGCAGAGGAAGCGAAGCACCGGATAGCCATAGCGGCGGCCGGCATAGAACCACAGAAGGTCGGCGACGAGCGATGCGGCCACTGCGACCGCGAACGCGGCGAGGAGATCGATGCGGCCCGATACCGCGAGCGCGCCGGCGACCATCATCGTCGGGACGGCGGGAATGGGCAGCCCGAGTTGCTGCAGAAGCACGTTGAGGCCCACGAACGGCACGCCGTATCGGGCGAGCTCGGCTGCGATCGAATCCATGCGAGTTTAGGCGTATCAGCGGCGAAATCGCCAGATGGTACCGGGCTGCGCGGTTCGCAAGTGCCGCTCGTCTTTTGCCGACGGGTACGCGACAATCGGGTCCGGCGCGCGGCTCCCGCTCATCGCCGATTGATCGATGGACATCCGCCCGACAATGCCTGCACCGGTGGACGACGCCCAGGGACCGGCGCCGCCGCCGCGACTGCTTGGCGCCGGTGAAGGCGCTGCGTGGTGGGGCGAGAGCTGGCGCATTTTCTGCGCCGCGCCGCTCGTGTGGGTCGGCATCTTCGTCGTGTTCGTCGTGCTGTCGATCGTGTTCACGCTCGTGCCGATCATCGGGCGTCCGGTCTACGTGATGCTGACGCCGGTGTTCGCGGGTGGGGTGATGCTCGGCTGTCATGCGCTCGCCCACGGCGAGCCGCTGACGGTCGGCCACCTGTTCGACGGCTTTCGCGGCCCGCGCTTCCAGGCTCTGCTGATACTGGGCCTGCTGTCGGTCGCGATCATGTTCGCGGTCGCCGTATTCGCTGCCGCGACGATCTTTCTCGCACTTGGCGCATCGGGGCTCGGCGGCATCCTGCACGTGCTCGATGCGGCGGACGTCGCCGGCATCGACTACGTCGCGCTGTCGCAGGCGATCGCGTCGGCGGGACTCGCGATCCTCGTCGTGCTGCTGGTTTCGCTCGCGATCGCGCTGGTCGTCGCGACCGCGTACTGGTTTGCGCCGGCGCTCGTCGTGCTCAACGGCGAGCCGCCGCTTGCCGCGCTATCCAAGAGCTTCGCCGCGTCGTGGCACAACGTCGGCGCGTTCCTCCTTTACGGCGTCATCTACATCGGGCTTGCGATCGGCGCGTCGATTCCGCTCGGGCTCGGCTGGCTGGTGCTGGGACCGATGGTCGCCGGCAGTTGCTATGCGGGGTGGAGGACGATATTTGGCAGATGAGGGGCCAGGGACTCGTCCCTAGCCCCTGGTCCCAGCTTCTAATGCGCCTCCTCCCAATTCCTCCCCTGCCCGACATCGACCTTCAGCGGCACCCGCAACGTCGCCACCGACGTCATAAGCGCCGGCAGCTCGCGCACGACGCGCGCGACTTCGTCGTCAGGGGCTTCGAGCACGAGCTCGTCGTGCACCTGCAGAATCAGTCGCGTGCGAAGCTTTTCGCGGTCGAGCCACCCCTGCACGGCGATCATCGCGAGCTTGATCAGATCGGCGGCCGTTCCCTGCATCGGCGCGTTGATCGCCGCGCGCTCGGCGCCCGCGCGCCGCGGACCGCTCGCTGCGCGAATGTCGGGCAGGAACAGCCGGCGGCCGAATACCGTCTCGACGTAGCCCTGTTCGCGCGCAAGCTCGCGCGTGCGCCGCATGTATTCGGCGACGCCGGGATAGCGCGTGAAATAGCGGTCGATGAACTGCTGCGCCGCGCTGCGCTCGATGTTGAGCTGCGCCGCGAGCCCGAACGCGCTCATCCCGTAGATCAGGCCGAAGTTCACCGCCTTGATGTAGCGGCGCTGGTCGGCTGACACGTCCTCCGGCGCGACGCTGAAGATCTCGGCGGCGGTGACGCGGTGAATGTCGGCGTCGCCGTGAAATGCCGCGAGCAGCGCCGGATCCCCGGACAGGTGCGCCATGATCCGCAGCTCGATCTGCGAATAGTCGGCGGAGACGATCGTGTGGCCGGGTGCGGCGATGAACGCTTCGCGGATGCGCCGTCCTTCGGCGGTACGCACCGGAATGTTCTGCACGTTCGGCTCGAGCGACGCGAGGCGACCGGTGACCGCGGTCGCCTGCGAGAACGTCGTGTGCACGCGGCCGGTCCTCGCGTTGATCATCGAAGGCAGCTTGTCGGTGTACGTCGACTTGAGCTTCGTGAGCGCCCGATACTCGAGCAGCACCTTCGGCAACGGATAATCGGCGGCGAGCGCCTCGAGCACCTCCTCGTCGGTGGACGGCTGCCCCGTCGCCGTCTTCTTCCTGACGGGCAGCTGCATCCGCTCGAACAGCACTTCGCAAAGCTGCTTCGGCGATCCCAGGTTGAACGGCCCGCCGGCGAGGCGATGCGCCTCCTCCTCGAGCGCCTTCGCGCGCGCGCCGAGCTCACGGCTTTGCGCGTTCAACAGCTCGCGGTCGACGAGCACGCCGTTGCGCTCCATGCGGAAAAGCACGTCGCGCACGGGCAATTCGATCGTTTCGTAGATGCAGCGCAGCTTCTCGTCGCCTTCGATCCGCGGATGAAGCCGCCGATGCACGCGCAGCGCAATGTCGCTCTGCTCGGCCGCGTAGCCGGTCGCCGCGTCGAGCGCGACCTGCTCGAACCCGATGCGATTGACGCCCTTGCCGGTCACGGCGTCGTAGCCGGTCGTCGGCGTGTCGAGATGGCGCAGCGCGAGATTGACGAGATCGTGCGGCTTGTGCGATTCGAGCACGTACGACTCGAGCAGCGTATCGTGCGCGACGCCGCGCAGCGCGAGCGCATGGTTGGCGAGCGCATGCTCGGCGAACTTGAGGTCGTGACCGACCTTGCGTCGCGTCGGATTCGCGATCCACGCGGTCAGGCGATCGAGCACGTGCTGTCGCGAAAGCTGCTCGGGCGCACCCGCATAACGGTGGTCGAGCGGGACGTATGCCGCGCGACCGGCGTCGATCGCGAGCGCGATGCCGACGATTTCGCCGATCATCGGATCGGCTGCGCTCGTCTCGATGTCGATCGATACGACGTCGGCGTTCTCGATCTCGGCGAGCCAACGCTCGAGCGCGTCGCTCGACGTGATCGTTTCGTAGTCGATGCGCGGCGCGGGCGGCGGTGGGGCGCTCGCGTCGCCTGGCGCGTCGCGACGCCCGCCGGGCTTCGGTGCGATTTCCACGTTGACGTCGGTGCGTCCGAGATCCCGGGCCCAGCCCTTGAACTCGTAGCGCTCGTAGAGCGCGCGCAACCGGTCGAACTCGGGCTCCCCGAGCGTGAGGTCCAGAACCTTCGACGGCAACTGGCAGTCGACCTTGACCGTCAGCAGGCGTCGTCCCTGCGGAAGCCACTCGAGCGCGCTGCGGAGATTCTCGCCGACGACGCCGCTCACTTCGTCCGCGCGCGCGATCAGGTTTTCGAGCGTTTCGTATTGCGCGAGCCACTTTGCCGCGGTTTTCGGGCCGACCTTCGCAACGCCGGGCACGTTGTCGATCGAATCGCCGGTGAGCGTCAGCAGATCGATCACCTGATCGGGCCGCACGCCGAACTTCGCGAGCACGCCTTCATGATCGAGGCGCTCGTTCGTCATCGTGTTGACGAGCGTGATGCCGGGCTCGACGAGTTGCGCCAGGTCCTTGTCCGACGTCGAAATTGTCGTCTCGATGCCGGCCGCCTTCGCCTCGCGCGCGAGCGTGCCGATCACGTCGTCGGCCTCGACGCCTTCGATCATCAGAAGCGGCCAGCCGTGCGCGCGCACGAGGTCGTAGAGCGGCTCGATCTGCAGCGTGAGATCGTCGGGCATCGACGCGCGATTCGCCTTGTAATCGGCGTACCACGCGTCGCGAAACGTCTTGCCCGGCGCATCGAACACGACCGCGAAGTAATCGGGCTTGTCGTCGATTACCAAACGGCGCAACATCGACAGGACGCCGCGCAGCGCGCCGGTCGGTTCGCCCTTCGACGTACGAAGATCCGGCAACGCGTGGAATGCGCGGTACAGATACGACGAGCCATCCACGAGGACGAGCGTTGCCATGCGGTTACAAACCCACAAGATTCCCGATCTGATTGACCCGCAGGCGCTGTATTCGACGAACGGACAGGAAGCGTGGCGGGTGCTGGGGATTATGGCAGAGTTCCAGAT
>DATNGN010000076.1:0-48886 GCA_035605875.1 Casimicrobiaceae bacterium | reverse complement strand
GCGGCGATCGCGAAGCATACGAACGCATTCAAGATCAACGAGGACGTCGTCATTCCGCTCGACCGGCTCGGCGATTACACCGACGGCGTCGAGCGGCTCAACATCGAAATGTCGATCGGCAACAAGCTCGAGCTCGCCGATCGCCTCGCGCAGTTCTTCGCCGAGCCGAACGCCGAGCATCTGTGGCGACCCGGGAGCGAGGCGCGGCCCACCGAGGTCGAGCTCGCCGCGGCGCTCGACGAGGCGGGCGCGCTCGTCGCCGACGTGCGTCTCCATTGGCAATACCTGCTCGATCACCTGGACGAGACGTTTGCCGAGCTGCAAAGCCATGCGATCACCGTATCGTGGAAGCGCGAGATCCGCGAGCCCCTCGAGCGGATCTTCGCCGGCCGGACGTTCGCGCCGCTTTTCGCGCGCTGCGACGAAATCCATCGCGAAGTACTGCGAAGCCGCGTGTTCATCGCGCTGCACATGCACGCCGGCGACGGCAACGTGCATACGAACATCCCGGTGAACTCCGACGACTACGGGATGCTGCAGCAGGCGAACGCAGCGGTGGAGCGCGTGATGGCGCTCGCGCGTAAGTTGAACGGCGTCATCTCCGGCGAGCATGGCATCGGCATCACGAAGCTCGCGTTCCTGAACGACGGCGAGCTCGCACCGTTCGCCGAGTACAAGCGCCGCGTCGATCCCGAAGGGCGCTTCAACCGCGGCAAGCTGCTGCGCTCGTCCGCACCACACGCCGACCTGACGAACGCCTACACGCCGTCGTTTTCGCTGATCGGGCACGAGAGCCTGATCCTCGAGCAGAGCGCGATCGGCGAGATCGCGAACTCGATCAAGGACTGCCTGCGCTGCGGCAAGTGCAAGGCGCCGTGCGCGACGCATTCGCCGCGCGCGAACCTGCTCTACAGCCCGCGCAACAAGATCCTCGCGACGTCGCTTCTGACCGAGGCGTTCCTGTACGAGGAGCAGACGCGGCGCGGCGTTTCGCTTCGCCATTTCGACGAGTTCGGCGACGTTGCCGACCACTGCACGATCTGCCACAAATGCCTCAACCCGTGCCCGGTCGACATCGACTTCGGCGACGTGTCGATCGCGATGCGCAACCTGCTGCGGCGCGAGGGCAGGAAGAAGTTCAACGTCGGCACCGCCGCGTCGATGTTCTTCCTCAATGCGACGGATCCCACGACGATCAAGCTCGCGAAGAGCGTGATGATCGACGCCGGTTATCGGCTGCAAAGGCTCGCGTACGGCGCGGTGAAGAAGGCCGGCGTCGCGCGTGCGCAGACATCGCATCCGCCGAACACGACCGGTCACACGCCGATCAAGGCGCAGGTGATCCACTTCGTCAACAAGCCGATGCCTGCCGGTGTGCCGAAGCGCACCGCGCGCGCGCTGCTCGACATCGAGGACCCGACGATCGTCCCGATCATCCGCGATCCTTCGCGGGTCACGGACGATTCGGACGCGGTGTTCTATTTCCCCGGCTGCGGTTCGGAGCGCCTGTTCTCACAGGTGGGACTCGCGACGCAGGCGATGCTCTATCACGTCGGTGCTCAGTGCGTGCTGCCGCCCGGCTATCTCTGCTGCGGCTATCCGCAGACCGCGGCGGGCAATCACGACAAGGGGCAGCAGATCGTCACCGGCAATCGCGTGCTGTTCCATCGCGTCGCGAACACGCTCAACTACCTCGACATCAGGACGGTGATCGTCTCCTGCGGCACCTGCCTCGATCAGCTGCAGAAGTACGAGTTCGACAAGATCTTTCCCGGCTGCCGGCTGCTCGACATCCACGAATACCTGCTCGAGAAGGGCGTCGCGCTCGACGGCGTCGCGGGTGTTCGCTACATGTATCACGACCCCTGTCACACGCCGATGAAGGTGTACAAGCCGCTCGCCGTCGTGAGCAAGTTGATGGGTGGCGACGTTCCGTTGAACGACCGCTGCTGCGGCGAATCGGGAACGCTCGCGACGACGCGGCCCGACATTTCGACGCAGGTGCGGTTACGCAAGGAAAGCGAAATGCGCAGCGGTGCGGCGGCGCTTCGCGCCGACGGCTTCGATGGCAAGGTCAAGGTGCTGACGTCGTGTCCATCGTGCCTGCAGGGGCTGTCGCGCTTCGATGACGACGCCGAAACCGCTGCCGATTACATCGTCGTCGAACTCGCGAAGCACCTGCTCGGCGAATCGTGGATGGCCGATTACGTCGCGAAGGCCAACTGCGGCGGCATCGAGCGCGTGCTGGTGTAGGCGTACCAACCCGCGAGCGGCCGTCAGCAACGGGTCTTCGTGCTCGTCGACGTGCACGTCGCGCTCGAATGCAGTGCGAAGCGCCCGTCGAGTGCCGCGTTGGCGACCGCCGGCACCGCGGGCGACAGCACGTCGGGCCCGAAATACAGCAGCGCAGGCGTCGCGAGCGCCACGACGAGGTAAAGGATCGACATCCAGCGCGAGACGCGCTGCGACCGTCCCTCGACGTCCGCAACGCCGAGCGGCGAGCCCTTCGCCATTGCCGTGTCACCGTCGCTTTGCATGCTCTTCTCCAAACCGTTGGTCGGCCCGTTCGTTGCCGGTCCTTCGAAAAATCCCGCGGCGGCGGCTCGCTGAATCCGTTCGCGCACGTTCTCGCGAACCGGCGCCGCGGGCGGAGGCAATCGGCCGGGTCCGGATCCTGCCCCGATGCAGGACCTTTCGCAGTGATCGTAGGCGCCCGGGACTCGCGAAACGACCGAAAAAGTCGTCCCCGCAGTGCGGAAAATTCGCGTTGCCATGCCGCTCATCGGCTGGCGGCGGCCAGGCGAACGACGGCTGCCAACGGCCATGCTATAAGCATGAAAGTGATCGGTTGCGCCGTTCGTGCCACGGGATTCCTCCGATCGCCGATTCCGGGCACCTTTGACGGCACCGCCGGTTTGCGTGCGGACACTTCGGAGATTCACTCATGCAGGACGTTGCCGTCGACGCGGTCGGCGACGCGGAAGTCGCCGACCAGCCGGAAGCCACCTCCGCGCAGGCGCCCGAGCTCGCTTTCACCGACGCTGCCAGTGCCACGCGATGGATGAAGTCGCTGCCGCTGTCGAGCGTCGCCCAGGCTTACGAAGCGCTGCTCGGCCAGCTGCGCGCATTGACCGCATCGGACATTGGTCCGCGCGACCGCGCGACGATCGCCGAACTCGGGCGCGAGCCCGTCGTGCATCTGCACGCGGAGCTCGTTCGCCGCTATGCGGGCCGGCCGCAGCCGCTCGACGAGCGCGAGTCCGACGCCGCCGACCAGGCGGTCGCGCTGTGGCAGGCGCTCTGGATCCAGTACTCGGTGTGCCTGCGGCCGCTGCTCGAAGGCAGCACCGAGTTGAAGGGCGTCAAGGCGAAGCTTCTGCAGCGCGCGCTGTACGTCGGCAAGCAGCTGATCGTCGTGCACGCGCTCGCGCGACGCATCCCGAACGCCGAGTTGTGGCAGGAGTTGCACGCGTACTACCGGCTCGCGGAGATGCTCGACTGCACGACGGCGAGCGTCTCCGACCATCTGATGCCGGACGCCGAAGGCCTGTCGTGCTATTCGACGTACAGCCACGCGCTGCTGCTGGCGCTCGCCGACCCATATGCGCTCACCGTGCGCCAGATCGAGCTCACCGATCGCTGGCTCGGCCAGTGGGCGCGCAAGCTCTTTCCGTACGCGAAGCAGCGCGAGAGCGAAGGGCCGATCATCCTGATCGACCTCGAGGGCAAGCACGGAGCGGTGCTGGCGGCGACGGCCGCCAGCGCGCAGGATGGCGGGGCGCTTCGCTATGGCTATCCGGCCAAGCTGTCGACGAGCGTGCGCGGGCGCATCAAGCGGCTGGCGGGCGGCGCGTCGCCCGCCGATCTCGAGCTGGGCGACGATGTCGCCGCCGACGCCGCGACCGCGCTGCTGACGCACCTCGACACGCACTGGCACCAGGTTCCGGGGAGCGCGAAACGCAAGCGCTCGAAAGCGGTCGAGATCGCCGCCGGGGGCATCGAATCGGCGTACTTCCGCGTCGGCGGCAAATCGTTCCGCAAGGTCGACCCACTCGGCCGCGACACCGATCCGACGAAGTACCTGCAAACCGTCGGTGGCATCTCCGATTTCGACCGGCGGCGGGAGGAAGCCGAGCGCAGCTGGCCGTGGGAGAAATGGTATGGCAGCTGCGATTGGCGCGAGGCGTCGCTCCGCCGCAAGGATACCGGCGCCTACCACTGGTTCCTCGACCAGCTCGTGGTGATGCGCGAAGACGGCGAGTCGCGGCTTGGCCATGTGTCGCGCGTCGCCGTCGAGCCCGACGGCACGATCGGGCTGACGCTTCGTCTCTGGGCCGGCCGGGCAAGCGTGTTCGGCGTCCGGCTCGTGAATCCGAATCACACCGAGGAGGCGCCGGTTCCCGCCGTGATTCTCGAGGCGACGCCCGAAGAACCGACGACGCTCGTGATGTCGCCGCGTGCGTTCGTTCCGAACCGCGTCATGCGCCGCGACGAGCCCGGCCCGGTGCGCAAGCTCCGGCTCACGCGGATCGTGCAGCGCGGCGGCGACTTCGAGCGGGTGGCGTTCGAAGATGTGGATCCGGAGTTCTAGGGACGCCGAGCGAGGATCGAGGATCGAGGATCGAGGATCGAGGATCGAGGGAGCGTCGGCGTCGTGCGGAGGTCTGATCGGAAGATCCGCTCCGAAGCCGTGTGCCGGCGGCTTTCGCGCTAACCGCGGCGCGACACTGGCGCGCCCTCGATCCTCGCTCCTTTATCCTCGATCCCATGGCTAACGGTCTCGCCTCCGCCACCAGCCCCTACCTTCGGCAGCACGCGGACAATCCTGTCGACTGGCATCCGTGGGGTGAGGAAGCGCTCACGCTCGCGAAAACCCTGAATAAACCGATCCTGTTGTCGATCGGCTATTCGGCCTGTCACTGGTGTCACGTGATGGCGCACGAATCGTTCGAGGACCCGGCGGTTGCCGCGGTGATGAACGAGCGCTTCGTCAACATCAAGGTCGACCGCGAAGAGCGGCCCGACCTCGACCAGATCTACCAGACCGCGCACGCACTGATGACGCGACGCTCGGGCGGCTGGCCGCTCACCGTGTTCCTGACCCCCGAGGGCGCGCCGTATTTCGCGGGCACCTATTTTCCGAAGCTCGCGCGCTACGGGATGCCGGGGTTTCTCGACATCCTCCCGCGCATCGCCGATGCGTATCACATGCAGGGACCGGAGATCGCCGAGCAAAGCGACCGATTGTCGCGGGCGCTCGACACGCTCGAGCCGACGCAGCCATCCGCCACGTTGCCGACGGACGTGGCTCCGCGCGAGCTCGCGCGACTCGAGCGCGCGTTCGATCCCCTCCATGGCGGCTTCGGTGACGCACCCAAGTTTCCGCACGCGGCCGAGCTCGACTTCTGCCTCCGTGAAGCAACGCTTCGCGACGACGAGGATGCGCGCGCCGTCGTGCGCACGTCGCTGTCGCAGATGGCCGCCGGCGGCATCTTCGATCAGCTGGGCGGCGGCTTCTGCCGCTACAGCGTCGACGCACAGTGGTCGATCCCGCACTTCGAGAAGATGCTGTACGACAACGCGGCGCTGCTCGCACTTTATGCCGATGCGTCGCGCGCGGGGCTCGATTCCGGTTTCCGCAACGCTGCGGTGGCGACCGTCGACTGGCTCGTTCGCGAAATGCGCGCGCCCGACGGCGCGTTTTATTCGAGCCTCGACGCCGACAGCGAAGGCGTCGAGGGCAAGTTCTACGTCTGGACGCGTGACGAGGCGCGTGCGGCTCTTCCCGACGACGAATACGCGGTCGCCGCGGCGCGCTACGGCCTCGACGGGCCGCCCAACTTCGAGGATCACGCTTGGAATCTGCGCATCGTTGCGTCGATCGAGGCGATCGCTGCGCGGTTGGGCGTCGCGCCGGCCGATGTCGAGGCGCGTCTTGCCGCTGCCCGCGCGGCGCTTTTCGCGCGGCGCGCGAAGCGCGTACGGCCGGGCCTCGACGACAAGATACTCACGTCGTGGAACGCGCTGATGATCGCGTCGCTTGCGCGCGCGTCGCGCGCGCTCGACGAGCCGGCGCTCGCGAAGCTCGCATTCACGGCGCTCGACCGGCTGGTCGCCACCGCGTGGCGCGACGGCCGCCTCTACGCGACGCGGCATGGCGATCAGAGCACGTTGCCCGCGTATCTCGACGACTATGCTTTCCTGCTCGCCGCACTGGTCGAAGCGATTCAGACGCGTTTTCGTGCGAGCGACTTTGTGCTCGCGCGCGAGCTCGCCGACGCGCTGCTCGCGCGGTTCGAGGATCGCGAGCGCGGCGGGTTCTGGTTCACGAGCCACGATCACGAGCGGCTCTATCACCGGACCAAGCCTGCGCACGACAATGCAACGCCGTCGGGCAACGGCATCGCCGCACAATCGCTGATCCTGCTCGGGCATCTTTCGAGCGAAGTGCGCTACGTCGATGCCGCGGAGCGCGCGGTCAGACTCTTCGCGCCCGGCCTTGCCGAATCCGCCGGTTCGCAATCGACGCTCGTCGTGGCGCTCGAACGCCTGCACGCGCCGCCGACGACGGTGATCCTCGACGGCGAGCGCAATGGCACGCGCACGTGGCAGCGGACGCTCGAACGCGTTTACCGCCCCGACGTGCTCGTCATCGACGTCGCGGACAGCGACGCCCCGCCGGCATTGCGCAAGGGCGATGCGCCGGCACGGGCCGCGCGTGCGTGGGTCTGCCGCGGCATGCACTGCCTGCCTCCGATCGATTCGATCGACGACGTGATCGCGGCACTCGCAGCGTGACGTTCCGGTACCATCCGCTTTCCACGACTTCGATGGAGACGCGATGAAGACAGCAACGACGCTCGTCCTCGCCGGCAGCCTCTGCATGGCACCGCTCGCATTCGCCGATGCGGGCCTCGACCGGCTGCAGAAGGACGGCTGCACCGCATGCCATTCGATCGACAAGAAGATCGTCGGTCCGGCGTACAAGGATGTCGCCGAGAAATACCGGAAGGATCCGGGCGCCGAAGCGAAGCTCGTGGAGAAGGTGAAGAAGGGTGGGTCCGGCGTGTGGGGGCAGGTGCCGATGCCGCCGAATTCTCCGCAGGTGAGCGACGCCGACATCAAGGCCGACGTCGCGTACATCCTGTCGCTCAAGAAGTAGCGCCACTTGTGCTACGCTTGCCCCGCACGCAGGAGAGAGCGCCGATGGCTGTCGACGGCGCCGCCGAAGGCGTAATCCCGAAACCGCTCAGGCAAAAGGGCTGCGTGCGAAGGCAGGCGCGATCTGGAGAGCGGTTGCGGCGTTGATCGCCGCGACCCACCGAAGGGGCACCGGCGCAACGCGACGCGTTCGCCGCAATCTCTCAGGTAAAAGGACAGACGGGGCGACGCGGGTTTCCGCGCCGCCCTTCGTTTTGTTTCGACCGGAGATCGCGTGGCGAAAACGACCGTCCTCAACGCCGCTCACCGCGCGCAAGGCGCGCGAATGGTCGACTTCGGCGGCTTCGACATGCCGCTGCATTACGGCTCGCAGATCGACGAGCACCACGCGGTGCGAAGCGACGCCGGCATGTTCGACGTGTCGCACATGCGCGTCGTCGACCTGCACGGCGAAGGCGCCGATTCGCCGCGCACATTCCTGCGTCATGCGCTCGCGAACGACGTCGACAAGCTCGAGACGCCGGGCAAGGCGCTCTATTCGTGCCTGCTGCGCGACGACGGCGGCGTTCTCGACGACCTGATCGTCTACTTCCTGCGCGAGGACTTCTTCCGCATCGTCGTCAACGCGGCGACCGCCGACAAGGACATTGCGTGGCTGCATACGCTCGCGGCGAAGCGTGCGCCGGGGCTTTCGATCACGCCGCGCGAGGATGTCGCGATGATCGCCGTCCAGGGTCCGCAGGCGCGAGCGAAGGTGTGGCGCGCGATTCCGGGCAGCGAAACGGCGACGAAGGACTTGAAGCCGTTCAATGCGACGACCGTTTCGGCGCCATCGGGCGACGCGTTCGTCGCGCGTACCGGCTACACCGGCGAGGACGGCTTCGAGATCGTCGTTCCTGCCGCGCATGCCGCAGCACTTTGGCAGGCGCTTCGCGATGCGGGTGTGACCGCGTGCGGGCTTGGCGCGCGCGACACACTGCGCCTCGAGGCCGGCATGAACCTGTACGGACAGGACATGGACGAAGCGGTGTCGCCGCTCGAATCGGGGCTCGCATGGACCGTCGATACGAAGACCGGGCGCGAGTTCGTCGGCCGCGACGCGCTGCAGGCGAAGCCCGCGACGCGAAGGCTCGTCGGCCTCGTGCTGGGCGGCGCCGGCGGCGTGCTGCGCGCGCACCAACGCGTGCATACGGCGCACGGCGAGGGCGAAATCACGAGCGGCACGTTCTCGCCGACGATGAAACGCTCGATTGCATTGGCGCGCGTGCCCGTTGCGGTAGACGACGGCGACACCGTGCACGTCGACGTACGGGGCCGGCTGCTCGACGCGCGCGTGGTGAAGCCGCCGTTCGTGCGCAGCGGCCGCGTGCTCGTTTCCTGATGACCCACTGCTGACGGAGCGTTCGATGAATGTACCCGAAGGTCTCAAATACGCGGAAACGCACGAGTGGCTGCGCGCCGAGGACGACGGCACCGTGACGATCGGCATCACCGATCACGCGCAGGCGGCGCTCGGCGATCTCGTCTACGTCGACCTGCCCGCTGTCGGTCGAACGGTCGCGGCGAACGAGGCGTGCGCCGTCGTCGAGTCGGTGAAGGCGGCGAGCGACGTCTATGCGCCGATCGCCGGCGAGATCGTCGCGAACAACGCGGCGGTCGCGGGCTCGCCCGAGGCGGTCAACGAGGACGCCTATGCGGCGTGGCTTTTCAGGATGCGTCCGGCCGATCCGTCGGCGCTGTCGGCGTTCATGGACGCGAGCGCCTACAGGCAGTTCGTCGCGAAGCAGGAATGAGCGACAAGCCCGCACTGCGAGCGCTCGAGGCACACGACGAATTCATCGCGCGCCACATCGGCACGTCGCCGGCGGCGCAGGAGGCGATGCTGCGCGAAATCGGCTTCGCGTCGCGGGCGGCGCTGATCGACGCCATCGTGCCGCCCTCGATCCGTCTTTCGTCTCCGCTGGCTCTGCCGGCGCCGTCGAGCGAGGCAGAGGCACTCGCGAAGCTCCGCGGCATCGCCGCGAAGAATCGCGTGCTGAAGTCGTTCATCGGCCAGGGCTATTACGGCACGTACACGCCGGGCGTCATTGCGCGCAACCTGTTCGAGAACCCGGCCTGGTACACGGCGTACACGCCGTACCAACCGGAGATCTCGCAGGGCCGGCTCGAGGCGCTGCTCAACTTCCAGACGATGATTGCCGATCTCACCGGCATGGAGATCGCGAACGCGTCGATGCTCGACGAAGCCACCGCGGCAGCCGAAGCGATGACGCTTTGCCAGCGCGCAGGAACGTCGAAAAGCCGCACGTTCTTCGTCGCCGACGATGTCTTCGCGCAGACGATCGACGTCGTCAGGACGCGTGCCACGCCGCTTGGCATCGACGTCGTGACCGGCCCGGCGAGCGACGCAGCGGATGCCGGCGCGTTCGGCGTGCTTTTGCAATACCCGGGCGCCGACGGCGACGTCGGCGATCACCGCGCGTTGATCGACGCACTGCACGCGCGGAACGCGCTCGTCGTCGCCGCGGCCGATCTCCTCGCGCTGACGCTGGTCGCACCGCCCGGCGAATGGGGCGCCGACGTCGTCGTCGGCTCGTCACAGCGCTTCGGCGTGCCGATGGGTTACGGCGGCCCGCATGCGGGCTACATGGCGACGCGCGACGCATTCAAGCGCGCGCTGCCGGGACGGCTCGTCGGCGTCACCGTCGACGCGGCGGGCGCGCCTGCGTACCGCCTTGCCTTGCAGACGCGCGAGCAGCACATCCGGCGCGAGAAGGCGACGTCGAACATCTGCACGGCGCAGGTGCTTCTCGCCGTCATGGCAAGCATGTACGCGGTCTACCACGGTGCCGAAGGCTTGACGGCGATCGCGCGCCGCGTTCACCGCCTCACGGCGATCCTGCGCGAGGGCCTGCTGCGGCAGGGCTTCGACGTGCCCACATCGTCGTTCTTCGATACGCTGGTGATCGCGACGAACGACGCAACCGATGCGATCGTCGATCGTGCGCTCGCGGCCGGCTGCAACCTGCGCCTTCGCGACGCCGCGTCGCTCGGCGTTTCGCTCGACGAGACGACGACGCGCGACGACGTCGGGGTGCTGTGGCACGTCTTCACGGGACGCGACGCGGGCCTCGATGTCGATGCGATCGACGCAACCATCGACGATGCGTTTTCGCCGGCGCTCGCGCGCACGTCGTCGTTCCTGACGCATCCGGTGTTCCGGACGAACCGCTCGGAGACGCGGATGCTTCGCTACCTCCGCCGGCTCGCCGACAAGGATCTCGCGCTCGACCGCACGATGATTCCGCTGGGCTCGTGCACGATGAAGCTGAACGCGACGTCCGAGATGCTGCCAGTCACGTGGCCCGGATTCGCGTCGCTGCATCCGTTCGCGCCTGCCGATCAGGCGCAGGGCTACCGTGAGCTCGTCGACGATCTCGAGCGCATGCTCTGCGCGATCACCGGCTACGACGCCGTGTCTCTGCAGCCGAACGCGGGATCGCAGGGTGAATACGCGGGGCTTCTGATGATCCATGCGTATCACGCAAGCCGCGGCGAGGCGCACCGCGACGTCTGCCTGATTCCCGCCTCCGCACACGGCACCAATCCCGCATCGGCGCAACTCGCCGGCATGAAGGTCGTCGTCGTCGGCTGCGACCGCGACGGCAACGTCGACCTGTCCGACCTCGAGGCGAAAGCCGTGCAGCACCGCGACCGGCTCGCGGCGATCATGGTGACGTATCCGTCGACGCACGGCGTGTTCGAGACGGGCATCGGGCACGTGTGCGACATCGTGCACGCGCACGGCGGCCAGGTGTACGTCGACGGCGCGAACCTGAACGCGCTCGTCGGCCTCGCGGCGCCGGGCAGGTTCGGCGCCGACGTCTCGCATCTCAATCTGCACAAGACGTTCTGCATTCCGCATGGCGGCGGCGGGCCGGGTGTGGGACCGGTCGCGTGCAGGCGGCATCTGGCGGCGTTTCTGCCGGGGCATCGGTATCTCGATCCTCAGCGGAGAACCCCTCACCCGCCTCGCGGCCGCTCGGCTCCCTCTCCCCGCGAGCGGGGAGAGGGTTGGGGTGAGGCGAACGCCGTCAGCGCCGCACCCTACGGCTCCGCATCGATCCTGCCGATCTCGTGGATGTACATCACGATGATGGGTGCATCGGGACTTCGCGATGCGACCGAGAGCGCGATCCTCGCCGCGAATTACGTCGCGAAGCGTCTCGCGCCGCATTACCCGGTTCTCTACAGCGGTCCCGATGGACTCGTCGCGCACGAATGCATCCTCGACCTGCGGCCGCTGAAAGCGCTCGCCGGCGTCGAGGTCGAGGACGTCGCGAAGCGCCTGATCGACTACGGATTCCACGCGCCGACGATGAGCTTCCCCGTCGCCGGAACGCTGATGGTCGAGCCCACCGAAAGTGAGCCCGCCGGCGAGATCGATCGCTTCGTCGCGGCAATGATCGCGATTCGCGACGAGGTGCGCGCGATCGAGCGCGGCGCGTTTCACCGTGACGACAATCCGCTGAAACACGCGCCGCACACGGCGGCGGCGGTAACGAGCGACGCGTGGACGCACGCCTACACGCGCGAGCGGGCCGCATGGCCGGTCGCATCGCTTCGCGCCGACAAGTACTGGTGCCCGGTCGCGCGCGTCGACAACGTCTACGGCGACCGCAACCTGTTCTGCAGCTGCGTGCCCGTCGACGATGCCGGCGACGTCGCGCCGATTCCGCTGTCGCCCGCGCTCGCGTAATGCGCATCCTCGTTCTCGGCGGAGGCGTCGTCGGCGTCACCTCCGCGTGGTACCTCGCGCACGACGGCCACGAGGTGGCGCTCGTCGACCGCCAGCGCGGACCCGCGCTCGAGACGTCTTTCGCGAACGGCGGACAGATCTCGGTCTCGTATGCCGAGCCGTGGGCGAATCCCGGCGCACCACTCAAGATCCTGAAGTGGCTCGCGCACGACGACGCGCCACTCCTGTTCCGGCCCCGACTCGACTGGCGGCAGTGGCGCTGGGGTCTCACGTTCCTGCTCGAATGCCTGCCGTCGCGCACGAAGCGCAACACGATCGACTGCCTGAACCTCGCCCTCTATTCGCGCGACTGCCTGCGCGCGCTGCGCAACGAAACGGGCATCGCGTACGACGAGCTCGAGCGCGGCATCCTGCAGTTCTACACCGACCACGGCGAATTCGCGCGCGCCGTCGCCGCGGCCGAGCTGATGCGCGCCTACGGCTGCGACCGCGACGTGAAGACGCCGGACGAATGCGTCGCGATCGAGCCGGCGCTTGCGCAATGCCGCCCGCGGCTCGCCGGAGGCATCTACACGGCGAGCGACGAATCGGGCGACGCGCAGCGCTTCACGAGCGAGCTCGCGCGCATGGCCGGCGAGCGCGGCGTCGCGTTCGAATGGCACACCGAGATCCAGGCGCTTGCCACGCGCGGCGATGCAATTGACGGCGTGCGCATCGTGCGCGACGGTTCGCGCTTCGACGTGCTAAAGGCCGATGCGTACGTGATGGCGCTCGGCAGCTACAGTCCGTTCCTGCTGTCGCCGATCGGGGTGCCGTGCAACGTCTATCCGGCCAAGGGGTATTCGGCGACGATCGACATCGGCGCGCATCGCGGCGCGCCGACGGTGTCACTGACGGACTTCGACTGGAAGATCGTGCTGACGCGGCTCGGAAAGCGGCTGCGCGTCGCCGGCACCGCCGAGTTGAACGGATGGGACCACTCGCTCAATCGCACGCGCTGCGAGGCGCTCACGGCGCGAACGTTCGAGCTCTTCCCCGATGCGGGCGATCGTGCGAGCGTCCGCTACTGGACCGGCCTGCGACCCGCGACGCCCTCGAACGCACCGCTGATCGGCCGCACGCGTTATCGCAACCTGTTCCTCAACACGGGCCACGGCACGCTGGGCTGGACGATGGCCTGCGGCTCGGCACGCGCTCTCGCCGACATCGCCGCGGGTCGCGCGCCCGACGTCGACTTTCGCTTCATCGGCAGTCGCGCGCGCCGCCTGCATCATGGGCCGTAACCACCGCCATAACCCGGCATCATCGGCGGCGGATCGGCCGGGCTTGCGGTGCATCCCGCCGGCGTCGGTCCTACCCGCGTCAGATTGATCGCGCCCGAGTGACCGGCGTTGCTGCCGCCGGTAAAGTTGAATTGCAGTTGTGCCGTCGTGCAACTGGTGAAGTCGACGACCGCCGTTCCAACGGCGACGCTCGCCTGCGACGCCGGTGTCGCCGTATCGAAGATGCCGCCGGTCGTTTCGAACAGCGTCAGGGTCATCATGCGGCTGCCCTTCACGAACGCCGCCGACCCGGTGAACCACCGCTGCCCGGAAGCGCCCGCCGCTTGCCCCGACGGCGCGTACGTGTACCACGCGAAGAACACGATCGGCGACAGCGGATTCACTTCGAAGACGAAGCCCTGTCCCGACGTGGCCGCATCGAACCAGTTGCCCGACAGCGCGAAATCGGCGTTCGTCGCCGGCGCAGACCCGACGACGGCGCAGGTGACGTTCGGCGTGATCCGCGAAATCGGAATCGTGCCGCCGCGGCCGCTGCCATCGTTGAACGCGTAGGTCAGTGATCCGGTGGTGCACGTCTCGAACGACAGCGTGCCCGAGCCCACCGCGACCGGATTGGTGATCGGCGCTGCGTCGAAGTTGCCGCCGGTATTCTGGAAGATCCTGACCGGCACGTTCGCCGCTCCGCGCGTCGCGTTGCCGTTGAACGTGTACCAGCGCTGATGATCGGCGCCCCCCGCGGGCGCCTTGTCGAACGTGAACCACGCGCCTTGCAGCAGACCGGTGCCGGCCGCGACGAAATCGGGGTAGATCTCGATCTCGAATCCCTGTCCGCTTTCCGCCGCCTCGTACCAGGAGCCGGTCAGTCCTTGCTGATCGAGGTCGGGTGTCGTCGCTGGCGGTGGCGGTGACGAGGCCATCAGTGTCGTCGTCGCATCGGCGAAGTTCTTCGGCGTGGCGGCTACGTGATTGCCGTTGCGATCGATCGCCGTCGCGCCGTCGGTCGGCAGCGCCGGCAACGCGATCGAATCGACGCCGCTCGCGTAGGAAAGCGTACCGCCGCCGATCGGGATGAAGCCGGCGGGAATCGTGTAATCGGGCGTGACGAGATTCAGCGCCGCGAATCCGCTCGTCGCAATCAGCACGCTCTTGCTTGCCGTATTGCTCGACGGCAGGTTCGACGGGAACTGGATGTTCTGCATGCCGGCGGGTCCCGTCGTCGTCAGGAAATTGCCCTGCCAGAGATTCTCGCCGTTGCTGCCGGTCGATTCGCGCATAACGACGTATTGCACGGTGCCGTCGGCGTTCGAGTAGACCTGGTCGATGCGAAACAGATGAAACGCGGCCTGTGCCGGCATGGCGCAGACCGCGACGATGAGTGCGACCAGAAGGTGCAGGTGTTTCATGGCAAACCTCGCGGACGAAGCCATGGCCCGCTAACAAGGTGTCGGGAGTCGCTATTCCCCTTACGGAAGGGCCACGTCGTACGCGAGGCGCCACTCGCCCGCGCGATCGCGAAGCCACAGGTGCGCGTAATGGCCGCGGCGCACCTGCGCATCACGGCCGGTTGCTTCGTAGCGGCCCCACGTCACCGCCATGTCGGCCGATTTCGCGACGCGAGCGCCGATCGGCATCCATCCAATGCGTCGTGTGCGAAGCGCGATCGACCGTGCGATGGCGCCGCGCGACGCGAGCGGCGGTTCACCGTTGACATGCAGCCGCGCGTCGTCGGCGAGCAGCTTCGCGTAATCGTTGGGTGCAAGCGACGATTCGCCGTTGCGCGTCTCGAGTGCGAGGAGGTCGCGGCGCGCGACGGCCGCACCCGCGTGGCCGCGGAATGCGGGCCGCGGCGATGCGCCGAGCGCTGCGAAGTCGACCGCTTCCGGCGACGACGTCCCCGCGTCGAGGATCACCTGCCATCGGCCGTTGGCATCGCGCTGCCAGACGGAGAAGAACGTGCCGTGACGCACGGTCTGCGGCTGCGCCCTGGTGCTCAGCGTGAACGGACCGGTCGTGTAACCGAAGTCGTGACTGCGGGCGACACCCGCCTGCGCGGGCTTCCAATCGAGGTGGATCGCGAGCGGATCGGCGGGCGCCGGACGCGAACGCCACACCTGTTGCACGCGCACCGGCTCGGGTTCGAGCGCGAGGCCATCCGGCGCGAAGTTCGCGAGAAACGCCGCGCGCACGCCTTGCTGCGCGGCCATCCGTGCGAAGGCGAGCTCCGCGTCCACGAGCGAACCGAGCGCGATTTCCTCGGCGTCGGGCTCGTGTGGCGTTGCCGGCGGCGCGACGAAGAGGCTCGATGCGCCGATCCAGCACGCGACGAGCGCGCGCGCAACCGAGGCGCGGCGCAGCACGCGATTCGTCGTCGAGATCCGGGGCGCAAAGGGCGTGCAGAACACGATCGCGTGAGTATAATGCTCCGTTTCCTGCCTGCACTTCATGCACTCGCCACTGCTCCTCCGCGCGCTCGTTGCCGCGGTCGTCGCCGTTTCCGTTTCCGTCCAAGCCACCGCGACCGCGCAGACGCCGCGGGTCGTCGCCGCGAAGTCGCGGACCGCGCCGCGCCAGTCCGCGCCGCCGCCCGACGTGAGCGATGCGCCGGCGAATCCGCCGGTAGTGCTGCAGACGCCGGGTGCGCCGGCAGCGCCGACGGTGGCGGCTGCCGCCTGGGTCGTCGTCGACACGCTGTCGGGCCAGACGCTCGGTGCGGCCAATGCCGACGAGCGCCGCGATCCGGCGTCGCTCACGAAACTGATGACCGCCTACGTCGCATTCGAAGCGCTTCGTGCGAAAACGATCGCGGCGTCGCAGATGGTGACCGTATCGCCGCGCGCCTGGAAGGCCGGCGGCTCGCGGATGTTCATCGAGCCGCGCAAGGCGGTGAGCGTCGACGACCTTCTGCACGGCGTGATCATTCAGTCGGGCAACGACGCGTCGATCGCGATTGCCGAGCTCGTCGGCGGCACCGAGGAAGCGTTCGTCGACAAGATGAACCAGGAAGCGGCGAAGCTCGGCATGACGGGAACACATTTCACCAACGCCGACGGCCTTCCCGATCCGCAACACTATTCGACGGCGGCCGACATCGCGAAGCTCACCGTCGCGCTGATCCGCGATTTCCCCGAGTACTATCCGCTCTACTCGCAGAAGGAATATCGCTACAACAACATCACGCAGTCGAACCGCAACCGGCTCTTGTGGACCGATCCCTACGTCGACGGCGTGAAGACCGGCCATACCGATGCGGCCGGCTTCTGCCTCGTCGCGTCGGCGAAACGTGGCGACCGCCGCCTCGTATCCGTGCTGCTCGGCGCCGCCTCCGATTCGGCGCGCGCAACCGAGAGCCAGAAGCTTCTGAACTGGGGCTTCCAGGCGTTCGACACCGTCGCGCTTTATCAGTCTGGCAAGCCGGTGACGACGCTGCGCGTGTTCAAGGGCGCGAAGCGCGACCTCAATGCCGGATTCCTCGCCGACCGCTACCTGACGCTGCCGAAGGGCAAGGCCGACAAGCTCGCGCTGACGATGGAATCGAAGGAGCCGCTGATTGCACCGGTGTTGAGCGGGCAGCAGGTCGGAACAGTCAAGGTGGCACTCGAAGGCAAGCCGGTCGCCGAATTTCCGCTGATCGCGCTCGAGGAGGATCCGCTCGCGAACCTATGGGGCCGCGCGGTCGACACGGTTCGCCTGTGGTTCACCCATCACCAGGGGAAGTCATGATCGATGCCGATCGTATCGTTTATCTGAACGGCGAATTCCTGCGCCTGGCGGATGCGAAGATCTCCGTACTCGACCGTGGCTTCATCTACGGGGACGGCGTCTACGAGGTCGTGCCGGTGTACCGGCGCAAGCCGTTTCGGATGCCCCAGCACCTCGCGCGTCTTTCGCACAGTCTCGCGGGCATTCGTCTCGCCGATCCGCATCCCGGACGGTGGGACGCGCTGATCGGCGAGCTGATCGCTCGCCAGCCGTTCGACGACCAGGCTGTCTATCTGCAGATTACGCGCGGTGTCGCAAAGCGCGACCACGCGTTCCCGCAGAACATCACGCCGACCGTCTTCATGATGAGCAACCCGCTTGCGCTGCCTTCGCGCGAGCAGGTGGAGCGCGGCGTCGCCGTCGTCACCGCCGACGACAACCGCTGGCTTCGCTGCGACCTGAAGACGACGTCGCTCGTCGGCAACGTGTTGATGCGCCAGTTTGCCGCCGACCACGACGCGATCGAGACGGTCATGTTCCGCAACGACCATCTGACCGAGGCGTCCGCCTCGAACGTGCTGGTCGTGCGCAGCGGGACGCTGATCGCGCCGCCGAAGGACACCCTGATCCTGCCGGGCATCACGTACGACGCGACGCTCGAGATCGCGAAGGACGCGAACGTTGCGCTCGAAGTGCGGCCGGTGCGGCGTGACGAGGCGCTTTCCGCCGACGAGATGTGGCTTTCGTCGTCGTCGAAGGAAGTGCTGGCAGTGACGCGCGTCGACGGCAAGACGTTCGCCGGCGGTTCGCCGGGGCCGGTGTTCCGGCGGATCTACGAAGCGTTCCAGGCGCGCAAGCGTTAGCTACTTTTCGTCGATCGGCGTGGTGGCCGCGAAGCGGCCGTGCTGGAACACGAGGCCGGTTCCCGGCGCGCGCTCGACCGTCATCACCTCGCCGATGAACAGCACATGGTCGCCCGCGCGATACTTCGCGTGGTGGCGGCACTCGAACCATGCGACGCAGCCGTCGATCAGCGGCGCGTCCGAGGAGCCGAGGCGAAACGACACGTTGGCGAAGCGGTCGGCATGCGGCCGGGAGAAGCGGCGCGCGATCTCGACCTGCCCGGCTCCCAGCACGTTGACCGCGTAACGCGGACTCGCCTCGAACGCGGCGAGGCTCGATGAGCGCTGCGCGAGCGTCCACAGGACGAGCGGCGGAGCGAGCGACGCCGAGCTGAACGAATTCGCGGTGAAGCCGACGTAGCGCTGGTCGGGCGCACGCGCGCAAACGATCGCGACGCCGGTCGCGAATTGCGCGAGCGCGTCGCGCAATTGCCGTTCGCTGAAGGCCGTGCCGCCGCCGCCCGCGTGGCGCCCCGTTCGTGACATGAAACGTTCCCCCACGCTCGCTTCGCTCGCTGCCGCGCACTCTACCGCAAGCGGACGAGCGTACGTCGGCGCGGCTCGCGCAGGCGGCTTGCTAAACTTGAAGCTCCCGCGTGAACTTGCACCCAAGAACAAGATGCCGGATACCCTCGAGAGGCTGATCGCCAACCGCTACGCGAATCGCGACCTCCCCGTCGCGCTCGTGCTGCCCGACGGTGCGCGCGTACCGCTGTCGCCCGAGCCCGAGGTCGACGTCATCGCCCGGACGCTCGCGGGCCTGCGCGCGCTCGCGACGCCGGCGATGGGCAGGCTCGCGCGTGCTTACGTGCACGGCGACGTCGATTTCACCGGCAGCGCACGCCGCGTGCTGGGCATCGCCGAGCGGATGGTCGGCGACATCGCGCACGGCCGGGAGGGCGCGCGGGCGAAGGTGCTTTCGTACCTGCATCACCGGCGCAGCAACCGGCGCAACATCGCGCACCACTACGACGTGTCCAATGCGTTCTACCGGATGTGGCTCGATTCGCGGATGGTCTACTCCTGCGCGTACTTCAGGCGCGCGGACGACACGCTCGATACCGCGCAGGCGCAGAAGATCGATCACATCTGCCGTAAGCTTCGGCTTGCCAGGGGCGAGCGGTTCCTCGACATCGGCTGCGGCTGGGGCGCGCTGATCTTCTGGGCGGCCGAGAACTACGGCGTGCAGGCGACCGGCATCACGCTGTCGCGCAATCAGTTCGAGCACGTGCAGCGCGAAATCGACGCCCGCGGCCTGGCCGGCCGCGTCCGCGTCGAGTTGCGCGACTACCTCGATCTTCCGGACGAGGAGGCATTCGACAAGATCGCGAGCGTCGGCATGTTCGAGCACGTCGGGCCGCGCAACTACGGCCGCTATTTCGGCAAGATCCGAAGGCTTCTCGTCCCCGGCGGATTCGTGCTGAACCACGGCATCACGCACAATCAGCTGACGGGACGCGCGCTCGGCAGCGGCATCGGCGAGTTCGTCGAGGAGTACGTCTTCCCCGGCGGTGAGCTCGCGCACGTGTCGCGCGTGATGGAAGGACTCGCCGCGCAAGGCCTCGAAGTCGTCGACGGCGAGGCGCTGCGCGAGCACTACGCGAAGACGCTGTGGCACTGGGTCGATCGGCTCGAAGCGAACGCCGAGGCGGCGCGCGCCGAAATCGGCGAGGAGAAATACCGCGTGTGGCGGATCTACATGGCGGGGTCGGCGCACGCGTTCGACCGCGGCTGGCTGTCGCTGTGGCAATTGCTGGCCGGCAAGCCGCTGTCGAATGGCCAGTTGCCGCATCCGTGGACACGCGAGTACATGTACCGGGACGCTGCCGCGTAGCGGGCGGTTGCATCGGGGCAGGGCGGCCGCATATTCCCCGGGATCCGCATCCAATCCGCCCATGGAGCCGCGTTATGGATTCGCCCACCGGAGTACCCGTCGTCGCGCAGGTGAGCGCGCTCGAGTTTCCCTGCACGTTCCCGATCAAGATCATGGGCCGTACGCGCGATGGCTTCGCGCAGGGCGTCGTCGACATCGTGCGGCGGCACGCGCCCGATTTCGATCCGGCCACGCTCGAGATGCGTTCGTCGAGCGCCGGCAACTACCTGTCGATGACCGCGACGATCAACGCGACGTCGCGCGAGCAGCTCGACGAGCTCTATCGCGAGCTCGTCGCCGATCCGATGGTGGCGATGGTCCTTTGATCACCCGCGCGCTCGGCCGCACCGACTATGCGACGACGTGGCGCGCGATGCAGTCGTTCACCGATGTGCGCAACGCCGAAACGCCCGACGAGCTCTGGCTCACCGAGCATCCGCCGATCTACACGCTTGGACTCGCCGGCCGGCGCGAGCATCTGCTGCGCGACAGTGCGATCCCGGTGATCAAGGCCGATCGCGGCGGGCAGGTCACCTACCACGGACCCGGCCAGCTCGTCGCCTACCTGATGTTCGATTTGCGCCGAGCGAAGCTCGGCGTGCGCGAGATGGTCCGGCGCATCGAAGGCGCGGTGATAACATGGCTTTCGAGCCATAACATTCGCGCGTACGGCAAGATGTCGGCACCGGGCGTCTACGTCGAGCGCGAAGGCCGCGAAGCGAAGATCGCGGCGCTCGGCCTTCGCGTGCGCAACGGCTGCACGTATCACGGTGTCGCGGTGAACGTCGACATGGATCTCGCGCCTTTCCTCGACATCGATCCCTGCGGTTATCCCGGGCTTGCGGTCGCGCAGCTCGCCGATTTCGGCGTGCGCATCACCGTGGACGATGCCGGGGGCGAGCTGGCGCCGCTGCTCGCGTCGCAGATCAATCAATGAGCGACGTGCCGGGCGAGGCCCGCAATACCGCCGGCGTCAAGCAGAAGGCAGGCGCCAAGACCGCACGTATCCCGATCAAGGTCGTCAGCGCCGAGCGGCTGCGCAAGCCCGACTGGATCCGCGTGCGCGCGCCGTCGTCGCCGCGCTTCTACGAGATCAAGCAGATCCTGCGCGACCATCGGCTGCACACGGTCTGCGAGGAAGCGTCGTGTCCGAACATCGGCGAATGCTTCGGCAAGGGCACGGCGACGTTCATGATCATGGGCGACATCTGCACGCGGCGCTGTCCGTTCTGCGACGTCGGCCACGGTCGCCCCTTGCCGCTCGACGCCGACGAGCCCGTCAATCTCGCGAAGACGATCGCGGCGCTGGCGCTTCGCTACGTCGTCATCACGAGCGTCGACCGCGACGACCTGCGCGACGGCGGTGCACAGCATTTCGTCGACTGCATCCGCGCGGTGCGCGAGCGGTCTGCGAACACGCAGATCGAAGTGCTGGTGCCCGATTTCCGCGGCCGTCTCGACCGCGCGCTCGACATCCTGTCGCAGGCGCCGCCCGACGTGATGAACCACAACCTCGAGACGGTGCCGCGGCTGTACCGGCAGGCGCGTCCGGGGTCCGATTACGCGCACTCGCTTACGCTTTTGCAGTCGTTCAAGGCTCGCCATCCCGACGTGCCGACGAAGTCCGGGCTGATGGTGGGTCTCGGCGAAACCGACGACGAAATCGTGCAGACGATGCGCGACATGCGCGCGCACCATATCGACATGCTGACGATCGGGCAGTACCTGCAGCCGTCGGCCGCGCATCTTCCGGTGCTTCGCTACGTGCATCCCGACGCGTTCGCGCGCTTCGAGCGCGACGCGTACGCGATGGGGTTCCGGCACGCGGCCGTCGGCGCACTCGTCCGCTCGTCGTACCACGCGGACAGGCAGGCGGAGGACGTGCTGCACGCGCCGTAAGGCTACGATGCAGCGAAGCGGACGTCAGGACGCGCCGGTCGAATTCGGAAGCGGCGCGCCATCGGGCCACAAAAGCCACATCGCGCCCTGCTCGCGCATTTTCCCCGCCTCGCGCCCGGCATCGTCGCCGAAGCCCCAGAAGAAGTCGGCGCGAATCGGTCCGCGAATCGCCCCGCCGGTGTCCTGCGCCATGACGAGGCGTTGCAACGGCGCGTCGGACAGCGGTTGCGTCGTTGCGAGAAAAACCGGTGCGCCCAGCGGAATCGAGCGGGGATCGACGGCGATCGCGCGTCCGGCAAGAAGCGGCACGCCGAGGCTGCCGATGGGGCCGTCGATTGCCGCTTCGATCGAGCCGGGTGCAGGCGGCGGCACTTCGCGGAAGAACACGTAGCTTGGATTCTCGTCGAGCAGCGCGGGCAGTTGCTCGGGATGCTCGCGGCCCCATTCGCGAATGCCCTGCATCGACGCCTGTTCGATCGTGAGTTCGCCGCGATCGATCAGCACGCGCGCGACCGAACGAAACGGCTGTCCGTTCTGATCGGCGTAACCGACCCGCATGGTGCTGCCGTCGTCGAGCGCGACCCGCCCCGATCCCTGGATTTGCAGGAAGAACGCATCGACCGCGCTGCTCACATAGACGAGCGCCTTGCCGTCCGTGTCGGCCTTCCCCGCGTCGATGTCTGCACGCGGCCAGTACGGCACGACGCGCCGTCCGTCGAGGCGCCCGCGCACGCGCCTGCCCTTGAGTTCCGGATACAGATCGGCGAGATCGACGATCAGCAGGTCGTCAGGCGTTGCGTAGAGCGGCTGCGGATACTCGATGCTGCGCGTATGCGAGCCGTGCAGCAGCGGCTCGTAATAGCCGGTGACGAGCCCGCGGTCGCTGCCGTCGCTGCCGGTGATGCGATACGGCGTAAAATTCTGTTCGAAGAAGCGTCGCACCGCCTGCGTGTCGTTCGCATCGACGTCTTCGGCGGCCGCGCAGGCACGCTGCCAAAGCGCCTGCGTGCGCGCGCGTACGACGAGCGCCTTGCAACCGACGCGAAACGCCGGCCAGGCAGTCGCGATGAGATCGTCGCGCCACCCGGGCAGCGCCGCATACGTGGCCGGCGTGAACACGGCACGCACGGGTGCCTGCGGCGTCACCGCGGGCGGCGGAACGCATCCGGCCAGCGAGAGCGCGACCGCGACGAGCAATGCCTCGGCTCCGCGAACGATCGGCCGCGCGGTCGTATGCATGAGGAGTGAACGCGATGGGCTGGCTGCTATTCGAATCGGGTGTCGCATTTCTGATCCTGATCGGGATCGTGGTCTGGACGATGGCGCCGAGCCGCAAGCGGCCGCCGCCGGCCGACGAGGAATGAGGACCGCTTTTGGCGCGCGTCAATGCAGCGTGCGCGGCACCGACAGCGTGAACGTCGGGATGGGCACGTCGAACGCGAGCCCGTCTTCGGCGACCATGTGATAGGACCCGCGCATCGTGCCGACGGAAGTCGGTATGCTGGCGCCGCTCGTGTACTCGAAGCTCTCGCCCGGCCGAAGCACCGGCTGCTTGCCGACGACACCCTGGCCCTTGACTTCCTGGACGCGATGCTCGGCATCGGTGATGATCCAGTGCCGGCTCACGAGTTGCGCGGTGACGTCGCCGGTGTTCGTGACCGTGATCGTGTAGGCGAACACGAAGTGGTTCTTGTCCGGGTCCGATTGGTCGGAAAGGAAGGTGACCTTCGGCGCTACGGTGATCTCGTAGCGTTTGTGCTCCGCCATGTCGCTGCTGCCTGATCTTTTCGGATAATTATAGTCCCCGATGCCGCGCACGATTCGCATTGCTCCCTCGCTGCTGTCCGCCGACTTCGCGCATCTCGCCGACGAGGTGCGCGCGGTCGTCGACGCGGGTGCCGATTTCGTGCACCTCGACGTGATGGACAACCATTACGTGCCGAACCTGACCGTCGGGCCGCTCGTCTGCGCGGCGATCCGCCCCTACGCCACCGTGCCGATCGACGTGCACCTGATGGTGAAGCCGGTCGACCGGATCGTGCCCGATTTCGCGCAGGCGGGTGCGTCGTACATGAGCTTCCATCCGGAAGCGTCCGAGCACGTCGACCGCACGATCGACCTGATCCACGATCACGGCTGCAAGGCGGGCCTCGTCTTCAATCCCGCGACACCGCTCGACTGGCTGATGCATACGCTCGACAAGCTCGATCTGGTGCTCATCATGTCGGTCAACCCGGGCTTCGGCGGACAGTCGTTCATCGCGCATGCGCTCGACAAGCTGCGCGCCGCGCGCAAGCTCGTCGACGCGGCGATTGCACGGACCGGCCGCGAGATCCTGCTCGAGATCGACGGCGGGGTGAAGGTGGACAATATCGCCGAGATTGCCGCCGCCGGCGCCGACACGTTCGTGGCGGGAAGCGCAATTTTCGGCAAGCCCGATTACCGCGCGACGATCGCCGCGATGCGGGCGGCGCTCGCGAGCGCGGGGGGATCATGCTGACGGAAAACGAGTTTCGCGCGCTCGCTGCGCACGGTTACAACCGCATCCCGCTGGTGCTGGAGTCGTTCGCCGACCTCGACACGCCGCTGTCGCTCTACCTGAAGCTCGCGCAGCAGCGCTACACGTTCCTGCTCGAATCGGTCGTCGGCGGCGAGCGCTTCGGCCGCTATTCGTTCATCGGCCTGCCGGCGAAGGTCCGCATCCGCGTCAAGGGTACGCACGTCGAAGTCGAGGATGCCCGTGGCGTGATCGAGCGCCACGAAGGCGATCCGCTCGCGTTCCTGCGCGAGTTCCTCGGCCGCTTTCGCGCCGCGCCCCAGCCAGGGCTGCCGCGCTTCTGCGGCGGGCTCGCCGGCTATTTCGGCTACGACACCGTGCGCCACATCGAGCCGCGGCTCGGGATGCGAAAGCGCGACCACGACGACGCGCTCGACGATCTGCCCGACATGCTGTTGGTGATGACCGACGAGCTCGCCGTCATCGACAATCTCGCGGGAAAGATCTACCTGATCGTCTATGCCGATCCGAACGAGGCCGACGCCTATTCGCGGGCGCAGGAGCGGCTGCAGCAGTTGCGCCGCGCGTCGCGGACACCGGTTCCGATACCGTTCCAGACCGCGACCGAAGTCACGCGCGCGCAAAGCGAAACGGGCCCCGACGCTTTCCAGGCGGCCGTGCGCCGCGCCAAGGATTACATCGCGGCCGGCGACATCATGCAGGTCGTGCTGTCGCAACGGATGCAGCTGCCGTTCGCCGCGTCGCCGCTGTCGCTTTATCGCGCGCTGCGCTCGCTCAATCCGTCACCGTACATGTTCTATTACGATTTCGGCGATTTCCACATCGTCGGCGCGTCGCCCGAGATTCTCGTGCGCAAGGAAGGCTCGACCGTCACGCTGCGGCCGATCGCCGGCACGCGTCCACGCGGCGAGAATCGCGACGCCGACGAGCGGCTCGCGCGCGAGCTCGCGTCCGATCCGAAGGAGATCGCCGAGCACGTGATGCTGCTGGATCTCGGCCGCAACGACGTCGGCCATGTCGCCGCGACAGGCACGGTGCGCGTGACCGAGCAGATGGCGATCGAGCGCTATTCGCACGTGATGCACATCGTGTCGAACGTCGAGGGCAACCTGCCAGCGGGCACGACGAGCTTCGACGTGCTCGCAGCGAGCTTTCCGGCCGGCACGGTCAGCGGCGCACCGAAGGTGCGCGCGATGGAAATCATCGACGAGCTCGAGCCGACCGGCCGGGGCGTTTACGCGGGCGCCGTTGGCTACATCAGTTTCCAGGACGACATGGATCTCGCCATCGCCATCCGCACGGCGGTGCTGCGAAACGGGGTTTTGTACGTACAGGTCGGCGCAGGCATCGTGCACGATTCGGTGCCCGAAACCGAATGGCAGGAAACGCTGAACAAGGCACGCGCGGTGCTGCGTGCAGCCGAGATCGTGCAACTCGGGCTCGACGCCGAAGCGTAGGCGTCATTTACCGCAGCGTTCGGCACGCCTGCGCAAGCTTTACCGGCGCAGGTAATTCCTGCCAGGCTCGCGTTCGGCGGTCGCGCGGGGCGCCATTGATTTGTCGTGACATTTGCGTGCGCTGGAACTGGCATGGCGGCTGCTCGCCCGCAAAGCGTCACCGACTCGCGACTGCCCGATGGACAAAACACAAATGCGCGCCGCCGCGCGCGCCTTCATCCGCTCGTCGCGGCCCGCGATGCCTCCGCTCGACGAACTGCCGCCGCGAACGACGCGCGAGCAGGCGAAGCTGCTGGAGGATGCGCTGTTTCCATCGCGCGGACGCACGCCGCCGCCGCTCGACAAGGCGCGCGCCCGGCAGGCGTGCGCGCCGATGGGTGCGCTGCATTCGATCGTCGTCACCGTTGACGTGAAGAAGCGCCGTCGCACCTGGTACATCGTCGATCCCGATCCCGCCGTTGCGCCGCAATATTCGGCAGCCGGCCTCGACCTGACGCCGGGATGCAAGGTGCTGGTCGACGCCGAAGTCATGCGTCCGGTCGCGCTGCTCGATTTCGATCCAGCCGTGAGCGCGCACGATTGCTCGCCGATGCCGCACGGGTTCAATCCGTATTTCGACCTGCCCGCGGGATAGCGCGAAGGTGAACGGCCTTGCCGCTGACGACCCCGCGCGCTTCGCGCCTGCGGGCTGATTCGCACCCGGGGCCCGCCGCGCTCATGCCTCACGAGCCGGCCGGCATCGCGGCCAGCAGGACGCGACTCGGTTACACCGTCGACCTGCACTACGACGTCTTCGCCGACGCCGATTTCATCTTCAGCATCCACGCGGCGCGCACCGAGCAGCAACGGGTGCTGCGCGAAGCCGTCGTCATCGAGCCGGGCGTCGATTGGCGCGTCGATACCGAGCCGCTGTTCGGGAACCGGCTGCTGCGGCTTCGCGCCGGTGCGGGAACGCTCGACGTCCGCTACATCGGCAACGTCGAGGTCGTGCACCATCTCGAGGAACCGCAACACGTCGTCGCCGGTGACATCGCTGATCTTCCGGCGGAGGTGCTGCCGTTCCTGCGGCCGAGTCGCTATTGCCAGGCGGACGCGCTGCAGTCATTGGCGTGGCGCGAGTTCGGCGACGTGGCGCCCGGGCATGCGCAAGTCGCCGCCGTCTGCGGCTACGTCAATTCACGCGTCGAATTCCGCGTCGGCACCTCGACCGTCGCCACGTCGGCGCTCGATACGCTCGAGCTCGGCGTCGGCGTCTGCCGCGATTTCGTGCATGCGACGATTGCGCTCCTCCGCGCGCTCAACTTTCCGACGCGCTTCGTCACCGGCGTCGACTACGGTGCGCCGCGCGACCTCGGCCCGCCCGACTTTCACTCGTACGTCGAGGCGTGGATCGGCGAGCGCTGGTGGATCTTCGATCCGACCGGAATCACGCCGCTCACCGGATTGATCCGGATTGCGACGGGCCGCGATGCGGCCGACGTCGCGTTCGCGACGATGTTCGGCAACGTCCGCGGCGGCATGCCGAAGGTGGCCTTTGCAGCCGAGGGGGATCCGGCCGAAGGCGTGGCGGCGCCGCAATCGACGCAGCTCGCCGTATCGACCGCTGCACGTTGACGGCGCGAGACGCGCCGCGTCCGTAGGACTGACGATGACACGGTCCGCCCGATACGGCGACTTCGCGAATCGGCGCTCTTCCGACTGCGAAGCAAACGTCCACCGCCGCACAATGCCTCCACATCGACGCCGCACTTGCGCAACGCGCATCGGATGCGGCGTGACATCGAGGAGGTTCAATGGGTACACAACAAAGCCGATCCGGCCACGGGCGCCAGGGCAGCCAGCAGCAGGGCCAGCAAAGCGACCGTCGTCCGCAACAGGATCGGGATCTGCAGCGCAACAAGCAGAGCGATCGCGGCGATCAGCAGCATCAGCAGGGTGATCGCGAGCGGCGCCAGCAGCACGCCGGCTCCGCCTCGCAGTCGGCGTCACGCAGCGATGCGCAGAACACGGCGAGCGGCGCGCAGAATCAGGGCATGGAACGCCAGCAGAGCCAGCTCGGCGGCCACAAGGATTTCACGCACCGGATGGAAAACGAGGGCCGCGAGCAGAACCGCGAGCAGCAGGACGTGCGGCGCCAGCAAAGCCAGCAGGGCGGGCAGCAAAGCCAGCCGGACGGAACGCAAAACGTCTACGGCGAAGGCAACTACGCGGCGACGAAGCACTACGACGACGCGACGAAGCGATACGTCGAATCGGGCCGTGTCGAGGCTGACGCGCGCGCAGCCGCGCCGAAGTCAGCGAAGGAAGCGCGCGAAATGGACGCCGCCGAAGCCGAAGGCAAGCGTCACGCGAAGGGCGAGGATCCGGCACTGAATCGGCGGGGGACGCAACCGTCCGGCGAATCATCGAAAACCCCGCGTCCGGGTCACGAGGAGGAATGAGCGATGCGTCCCTATCTGCATGATCCGGTGGCTTCGCAATTGAACTCGATCCCGTTGCTCGATGCGAGCTCGCTGCCGTCGAATGACGACTGGGCGCTGCTCGAGTCGATCAACGTCTGCGCCGACGCGGCGGGGGACTTCGAGCCCGAGGCTGACCGCTTCGCGCAAGTCCGGGTGAGCGCTTTCTACGACGAGTAGGACCGCGGAGCTCCGTCGCGAGCGACGGGATTTCGCGCAATTTTTGCCAATCCGTACGGGAGGTCTGTCATGTTGCAATACGCTGCGGTGTTCTTCGTGATCGCGTTGATCGCGGCGGTGTTCGGTTTCACCGGCATTGCCGTGGGTGCCGCCGAGATCGCCAAGGTGCTCTTCTTCATCTTCCTCGCGCTGTTCGTGATTTCGTTGCTGGTCGGCATGTTCAGGCGCTCGCCGTAACGCTGCGGGGACACGGTTCACGGCGCACTCGAAGACGCGCCGGCCCGTTGGGACGCTTACCTCGAAAACCCCTCGAACGGCGAGTTCGAGGGGTCTTTTTTTGCGCGCGCTAGAATGACGAGGAGGTCCGCTGCAGCCCGGCGGCACACGAGGCGCGCGACACCATGCTGTTGATGCTCGACAACTACGACAGCTTCACCTGGAATCTCGTCCAGTACCTGGGCGAGCTCGGGGCGGCGGTCAAGGTCGTGCGCAACGACGCGATGTCGCTCGACGACATCGAGGCGATGCATCCGGAGCGGATCGTCATTTCGCCGGGGCCGTGCACGCCGAGCGAGGCGGGGGTGTCGGTGCCGCTGGTGCGCCGCTTCGCCGGACGTGTCCCGATCCTCGGCGTGTGCCTCGGCCATCAGGCGATCGGCCAGGCGTTCGGCGCGCGCATCGTACGTTCGCAACGCGTGATGCACGGCAAGCTCTCGTCGATCGTCCACGACGAGCGCGGCGTGTTCGCCGACGTGCCGACGCCGTTCAATGCGACGCGCTACCACTCGCTCGCGATCGAGCGCGCGAGCCTGCCGGAGGTGCTCGACGTCACCGCCACCGCCGATGACGGCGAGATCATGGCGATCCGCCACCGCGAGCTTCCGGTGGAGGGCGTCCAGTTCCATCCCGAGGCCATCCTCACCGAGCACGGGCGCAAGCTCCTGCGCAACTTCCTCGCCGTGACCGTTTAAACTTTCGGTCCGGCGGCTGCGAGGGCCGCCCCGAATCGGAATCCACGATGGCCATCACGCTTCAGGACGCGCTGCAGCGGACGATCGAGCACCGCGAGATCTTCCACGACGAAATGCTGTCGCTGATGCGGCGGATCATGAGCGGCGAGGTGTCGCCGGTGATGATCGCCGCGCTGACCGTCGGCCTGCGCGTCAAGAAGGAAACGATCGGCGAGATCGCGGCTGCCGCGCAGGTGATGCGCGAGTTCGCGACGCGCGTCGACGTGCCCGATTCGCATGCCTTGCTCGACATCGTCGGTACCGGCGGTGACGCATCGCACACGTTCAACATCTCGACCGCATCGATGTTCGTCGCCGCAGCAGCGGGCGCACGCGTCGCCAAGCACGGCAACCGCTCCGTGTCGTCGAAGTCGGGCAGCGCCGACGTGCTCGAAGCGCTCGGGGCGAACATCATGCTGAGGCCCGAGCAGGTCGCGCGATGCATCGAGCAGACAGGCGTCGGCTTCATGTTCGCGCCGAGTCACCACGGGGCGATGAAACACGCCGGCGCGGTGCGCAAGGAGCTCGGCGTGCGCACGATCTTCAACATCCTCGGTCCGCTTACGAATCCGGCCGGCGCCGGCCACAGCATGGTCGGCGTCTTCCATCCGGATCTCGTCGGCATCCACGTGCGCGTGCTGCAGCGCCTCGGCAGCCGGCGCGCACTGGTCGTCTACGGCAAGGACGGGATGGATGAGGTCTCGCTCGGCGCCGCGACGATGGTCGGCGAGTTGAAGGACGGCGGAATCAGCGAATACGAGATCCATCCCGAGGATTTCGGCCTGCACATGAAGTCGAATCGCGGCCTCAGGGTGACCGACGCGCAGCAGTCGAAGGAAATGGTGGTCGAGGCGCTCTCCAACGTCGAAGGCACGCCGCGCGAGATCATCGCGCTGAACGCGGGAACGGCGCTCTACGCCGCGGGCATCGCGCACTCGGTGGCCGACGGCATCGGCCGTGCGCGGGAAACGATTGCGAGCGGCGCCGCGATGCGCAAGCTCGAAACGTTCGTCGCAGCGACGCGCAAGCTCGCGGATGCAGCGTGAACGGCTCCCCCTCACCCCAACCCTCTCCCCGCATGCGGGCAGAGGGAGCCGAGCGCAGCGAGGCGGGTGAGGGGTACCCGGGCTGACGATGGGCGACAGCGACATTCTCGAAAGAATCCTGACCACCAAGGCCGAGGAAGTCATCGCGGCGCAGGTCGAGCGTCCGTTCGCGGTCGTGGACCGCGAAGCGCGCGCGGCCGAGACGCCGCGCGGTTTTGCGAGCGCGATTCGCGCCCGCGTCGACGCCGGCGCGGCGGCGGTCATCGCCGAAATCAAGCGCGCGAGCCCGAGCAAGGGCGTGCTCCGCGAAGAGTTCGATCCGGCCGCGATCGCCGCATCGTACGAGCACGCCGATGCAACGTGCCTCTCGGTGCTGACCGACCGGCCGTTCTTCCAGGGCGCGCCCGAATATCTGGTCGCAGCGCGCAACGCGTGCCGATTGCCGGCGCTGCGCAAGGAATTCATCGTCGACGAGTACCAGATCGCGCAATCGCGCGCGCTCGGCGCCGATGCCGTCCTCCTGATCGTCGCGGCGCTCGACGACGCGCGGCTCGGCGCGCTCGAGGCCTGTGCGCGCGATTACGGCATGGACGTGCTCGTCGAAGTGCACGACGAGAGCGAGCTCGACCGCGCGTTGCGGCTCGCGACGCCGCTCGTCGGCATCAACAACCGCAACCTCCGCACGTTCCAGGTTTCGCTGCAAACGACGATCGGGCTGCTGCCGCGCGTGCCGTCCGACCGGATTGTCGTGACCGAGAGCGGCATCCTGGCGCGCCGCGACGTCGCGCAGATGCGCCGGCATCGCGTGAACGCGTTTCTCGTCGGCGAGGCGTTCATGCGCGCGCCCGATCCCGGCGCTGCGCTTCGCGCATTGTTCGGCGATTGAGCGCTTCGAAGCGGGCGACTCCCACTTCCTGACGAATGTCTGCGATCGCTGCGGAGAAGGTGAGCAAGGTCTGGGCGACAGATGGCGCCGCGGTGCGCGCCGTCGACGAGATCTCGTTCGCGTTCGACGCGGGCACGTTGAACGTGCTGCTCGGTCCATCCGGTTGCGGGAAGTCGACGACGCTGCGACTCATTGCGGGACTCGAGACCTGCGATGCCGGCCGCATCCTGATCGGCCATCGCGACGTGACGCGGCTGCCGCCGGCGGCGCGCTCGATCGCCATGGTGTTCCAGAGCTATGCGCTCTTTCCGCACCTGAGCGTCAGCGAAAACATCCTCTTCGGGTTGCGCGTACGCCGCGTGCCGGCCGCCGAGCGGGACGAGCGCCTGGCGCGCGTCGCGGATCTTCTCGGGCTTTCGCCGCTGCTCGAGCGCAAGCCCTCGCAGCTCTCCGGCGGGCAGCAGCAGCGCGTCGCGCTGGGCCGCGCGATCATCGCGCAGGCGCCGGCCTGCCTGATGGACGAGCCGCTGTCGAATCTCGACGCGCAACTGCGTGCGGAAATGCGTCAGGAAATCCGCGCGCTGCAACGCAAGCTCGGCATTACGATGGTGTACGTGACGCACGACCAGGTCGAGGCGATGTCGATGGCCGATCGTGTCGTGCTGATGCGCGAGGGCCGGATCGAGCAGAACGGCACGCCGGTCGAGCTCTACGAGCGCCCGGCGAACACGTTCGTCGCCCGATTCATCGGCACGCCACCGATGAATCTGTTGCGACTCGAAGCAGGCAGCGGCGGCGCGGTGATTGCCGGAACCGATGGCCCGGTGCTGCTCGATGCGCGCTTCGCGTCCGGGACGTTGGGCGTGCGTCCCGAGCATATCGCGCTCGCCTTCGAGCGGGGCGTGCGCGGCAGCGTCGAGAGCGTCGAATACCTGGGCGGCGATTCGCTCGTCGGTTGCCGTGTCGGCGGCCAGCCGCTCGCGGCGCGCGTCGCGGGCAATGTCGGGCTCGCGCGCGGCGACGCCGTATGGTTCAACTGGGCGAGCGGTGCCGTGCACCATTTCGATTCGAACGGCATTCGCGCGGCGGTCGAGCCGCGAGAGGCGCCGGTCACGTTGATGGCGTGATTCGTCAGACGAGGGAGGAGCGATGAAGCTGTTTGCGAAGGCGGGAGCGTGGTTCGTGGGCGTCGTGCTTGCAATGGTCGCGGGCTTGGCATTCGGACAGGCGCCGGTCGAGGTGCCGTTCTTCTATCCGGTGGCGGTCGGCGGGCCGATCACGAAGATCATCGACGGGCTCGCCGCCGATTTCGAGAAGGAAAATCCCGGCATCAAGCTGAAGCCGATCTACTCGGGCAGCTATCAGGAATCGATCGCCAAGGCGCTGACGGCGGTGAAGAGCGGCGACCCGCCGGTCACGTCGATCCTGTTGTCGACCGACATGTTCACGCTGATCGACGAGGACGCGATCGTGCCGTTCGACGAGCTCATCAAGACGGCTGACGACAGGAAGTGGCTCGCGAGCTTCTACCCGGCGTTCATGGAGAACAGCCAGACCGGCGGCAAGACGTGGGGCATTCCGTTCCAGCGCTCGACGGTCGTGCTCTTCTACAACAAGGACGCGTTCAAGGAAGCGGGACTCGACGCGAACAAGCCGCCGGCGACGTGGACCGAGATGCGCGAATACGCGCAGAAGCTCACCAAGCGCGACGCATCGGGCAACGTGACGCAATGGGGCGTGCAGATTCCGTCGTCGGGATTTCCGTACTGGCTGTTCCAGGGCCTCGTGATCGAGAACGGCACCAACCTGATGAACCAGGCCGGCACGCAGGTGTACTACGACAAGCCGGAAGTCGTCGGCGCGCTTTCGTATTGGCTCGACCTCGTCAACAAGTACAAGGTGCATCCGCCGGGCATCGTCGAATGGGGCACGACGCCGAAAGACTTCTTCGAGCGCAAGGTCGCGATGATGTGGACGACGACGGGCAACCTCACCAACGTCAAGAACAACGCCAAGTTCGACTTCGGCGTCGCGATGCTTCCCGCTGAGAAGCGCCGCGGCAGCCCGACCGGCGGCGGCAACTTCTACCTCTTCAAGAAGTCGACGCCCGCGCAGCGCGAAGCCGCGTTCAAGTTCATCAAATGGATGACGACGCCCGAGCGCGCCGCGCAATGGGGCATCGATACCGGCTACGTGGCGGTCAGGGCCGATGCGTGGGACACGCCGGCGATGAAAAAGTACGTCGAGGGCTTCCCGGCGGCCGCGGTCGCGCGCGACCAGTTGCCGTTCGCGAAGGCCGAATTGTCGACGCACGACAACCAGCGCGTGACCAAGGCGCTGAACGACGGCCTGCAGGCGGCGCTTACCGGCACGAAGAGCGCGGCGCAGGCGATGAAGGATGCGCAGCGCGAGGCCGATCGATTGCTGCGCAGCTATAAATAACGGCGCCGAGCGACTCGGCATGGCTCCGACGTTCGTCCGATTCCGTCGCATGAGGAGGGCGCTTGAGGATCGCGCGGCTCGCCTAGGTTGCCGCGCCGACCCACGTAGACCTCCTGCCGCACCAGGGGAGAGGGGGAATATGCGATGACGCGAACGCGCGAGTGGCTCTACGCCTGGCTCCTGCTGCTGCCGGCGGCAACGCTGCTCGCGCTTTTCACGCACTACCCGGCGATCGCCAATCTCTGGCACAGCTTCCTGTCGACGCCGAAGGGCAATCGTCCGGCGAAGTTCGTGGGCCTCGACAACTACCGTGCGCTCGTTGACGACCCGGTCTTCTGGCAGGCGCTGTCGAACAATCTCTGGTACGCGCTTGGCACGATTCCGCTGTCGATCGCGCTCGCGCTGCTGATGGCACTGTGGGTGAATCAACGTCTGCCGGGGCGCGGCTTTCTTCGGCTCGCCTACTTCACGCCGACGGTGCTGCCGATGATCGCCGTCGCGAACATCTGGCTCTTCTTCTATACGCCGGGCTACGGTCTGTTCGACCAGATCGGCGGCGCACTGGGCTTCGGGCACCACAACTGGCTCGGCACGCAGAGCACCGCGCTTCCGGCGCTGATGATCGTGACGATCTGGAAGGAAGCCGGCTTCTTCATGATCTTCTACCTCGCCGCGCTGCAGTCGATGCCGCCGAATCTCGCCGAAGCGGCGGCGATCGAGGGCGCGTCGCGCCGCTATTTCTTCTGGCGGGTCACGTTCCCGCTGCTGATGCCGACGACGCTGTTCGTGCTCGTCAACGCGGTGATCAACGCGTTCCGACTCGTCGACCACATCGTCGTCATGACGCGCGGCGGTCCGGATAACGCAACGGCACTTCTGCTCTATTACATCTTCGAAATCGGCTTCCGGTTCTGGGATTCGTCGTACGCGGCGGCGCTGACGATGGTGCTGCTCGTGCTGCTCGGCGCCGTCGCACTGTTCCAGTTCTTCTTCCTCGAACGGCGCACGCATTACCAGTGACGGCTGCCGCCGCAATGAACGCTTACGCCGTTCGTCCGCTGTCGCGCTCGCTCGAGACGCTCGGCGCGTGGGTGCTCGGCATCGTCTGGGTGTTGCCGCTCGTCTATGCGTTCTGGACCGCGTTCCACCCGCCGGCGTATTCGACCGACTTTTCGCTGACGGCGCCGCTCACCGTCGCGAACTTCGTCAAGGCCTGGCAGGCCGCGCCGTTCGCCCGCTACTTCATCAACACGGTGATCCTCGTGACGATGGTGCTCGCCGCGCAACTCGTGCTGGTGACGCTCGCCGCCTATGCGTTCGCGCGCTTCCGCTTTCCGGGGCGCGACGTCGCGTTCGCGCTCGTGCTCGTGCAGCTGATGGTGATGCCCGACGTGCTGATCGTCGAGAACTACCGGACGATGACCGAGCTCGGCATCAAGGACACGATCCTGTCGATCGGCCTGCCCTACATGGCGAGCGCATTCGGCATCTTCCTCTTGCGCCAGACGTTCAAGACGGTGCCGCGCGAGCTCGACGAGGCGGCGCGCGTCGAAGGGTGCTCGCCGTTGCAGACACTGTGGAAGGTCTACGTGCCGCTCGCGAAGCCGACGTACATCGCGTACGCGCTGGTGTCGATCTCGTACCACTGGAACAACTTCCTGTGGCCGCTGATCATCACCAACTCCGTCGAGTCGCGGCCGGTCACCGTGGGACTGCAGGTATTCTCGGCGACGGATCAGGGCATCGACTGGTCGATCATCTGCGCGGCGACGCTGATGACGACGGGTCCGCTGCTGGTCGCATTCCTGCTCTTTCAGCGACAGTTCGTCCAATCGTTCATGCGCGCCGGCATTCGATGATCCTGATCACCTGGAACGTTCAGTGGTGCCGCGGCGTCGATGGCGTCGTCGATCCGGCGCGCATCGTCGCGGAATCGAAACGCCTCGGCGATTTCGACGTGCTGTGCCTGCAGGAGATCGCCGACAACTATCCCGATCCGCGACTGGCCGGCCACGACGGCGGCGACCAGTTCGCAACGTTCGCGCGACTGCTTCCCGGTTACACCGCCGTTCCCGGCATCGCGGTCGACCAGCCCGGCGATGGCGGCTCTCGCCGCCGCTTCGGCAACATGATCCTGTCGCGCCTGCCGGTGCGGCAGGTCTACCGGTATCTGCTGCCATATCCGTACGATCCGGGGCTTCCTGCGATGCCGCGCATCGCGATCGAGGCGATCGTCGGCGCCGCCTTCGCAGACCTCCGCGTCGTCACGACGCACCTTGAATACTATTCGGCGAAGCAGCGGATGGCGCAGGCGGAAGCCTTGCGCGCGATCTACGCCGAGGGCCACGCCTACGCGCGCGAGGCGAAGATCACGATGACCGACGGCGGCCCGTTCCAGACGTTCATTCGCCCGCGCGCAACCGTGATTACCGGCGACTGCAATTTCGAGCCTGATTCGGCCGAGCACCGGCGGATGCTGGACCCGTTCGCCGGCGACACGCCGCCGCTTCGCGATGCGTGGGATGTCGCGCATCCGGGGACGCCGCATCCGTCGACGTTCAAGATCTACGAGAAGAAGCGACCCGACGAGCCCGAGCTGCACTGCGACTTCATCTTCATCGGCGACGAGCTGCGCGAACGGGTGCGCGACGTCCGCGTCGACGGGAAGACGCAGGCGTCCGACCACCAGCCGGTGATGCTGACGCTCGCGTAACGGCGATGCGCGACGCGCAATCCACGGCGTGACGCGAGTGTCGACGACGCCTGCACGCGCGGTCGACATCGTCGTGCGTGCCGATCGCGATGCGGCGGCCCTGCTGCGCTGCCTCGACGGCATCTTCGCCGCGACGCACCAGACGCCGTTCGACGTGACCGTCGTCGCGCCGGATGACGACGTCGAACGAACCGTTCGCGACAGTCGCCACGCAGCCCGCGTCACCGTTGTCCGGCGAGACAAGGGCATCGGCCATGCGCTCACGCGTCATCGCAAACGCGACGCCGTGCTGCTCGCGCCCGACGCCGAGGTCCATGGAAACTGGCTCGACCGACTCGCGTTCCACGCGTCCGTCGGTGGTGTCGGCATCGTCGGACCGTTCACCAATTGCGGCGGAATCGCCGCGTATCCGCGAGCAGGCAGCGCGAACGCGTTGCCGCAGGACGAGACCGCAGCAACGCTCGATGCGCTGTTTGCGCGCGTGAACGCGCAGCGTGCCGTCGACGTCAACGTCGCTCCCCGCAGTCCGTGTCTTTACCTGACCCGCGAGATGGTCGTTGCGCTCGGCGACGCGCCGATCGTCGACGACGAGGCCGACCTCGCGCGCGCATTGACCGACCGGGCGACGAACGCCGGCCATCGCATCCTGGTTAGCGGCGACGTCTTCGTTGCGCGCGCCGACGTGGCGAGCGACGACGGCGCGGTCGATCCGACGGGCAATCCCGCGCGCGCGCTCGCGCGTCGCGTCGACCTCGCACGCCTTGCCGCGTCGCCACGGCCGCCGATCGTGTTCGTGTCGCACGCATGGGGTGGCGGCATTCGCCGCCACATGAACGACCTGGCCGCGCTCGTACGCGATCACGCGAACGTGCTGTATCTCGAGCCGGCGAACGGAAGCGTCAAGCTTTCGTGGCCGCGCGACGGCGAGGCGTTCGCCGCCTGGTTCCGCTTGCCGGACGACGCCGCGATGCTTGCCGCGATGCTGCGCGGCATCGGCGTCGCACGGCTGCATTTCCACCACGTGCATGGACTGCCGCAATCGATCCTCGAGCTGCCGGCGCAGATCGGCGTTCCGTACGACTGCACGCTGCACGACTACTTCGCGATCTGCCCGCAATACCACCTGACCGATGCACGCGGCCGCTATTGCGGCGAGCCCGACCGCGCCGGATGCGCGACGTGCCTCGCGGATCGCCCTCCGCCGTGGCGACTCGACATCGATGCCTGGCGCGCACTGTTCGGCGAATTCCTGCAGCGCGCCGACCGGGTCATCGCGCCGTCGCACGACGTCGAAGCGCGAATTCACCGCTACTTCCCGGCGCTGCCGATCGTCGTCTGGCCGCATCCCGAAGCGACCGTACCCTCGCCGGCGGCGATCACGCGCGTCGTCATCCTCGGCAACCTGTCGCCCGAGAAGGGGCTGCACGTCGTGGCCGCATGTGCGCGCGACGCAGGGGCGCGGGGACTGCCGCTCGTCTTTCGCGTGCTCGGCGCCACCGCACAGGCGCTGGCGCAATCGCCGGCGGCGCCGCTGACCGTTCATGGGTCGTACGACGACGCGAAGCTGCCGGCACTGCTCGCCGCCGAACGTGCCGACGTGCTGTTCTTTCCGGCGCAGGTGCCCGAAACCTATTCGTACACGTTGTCGGTCGCGCTTTCGACCGATACGCCGGTCGTCGCCTCGGCGCTCGGCGCGTTTCCCGAGCGGCTTGCCGGACGTCCGCGCGTGCGGCTGCTTCCGTTCGACGCGCCGGCGGCGCGATGGAACGACGCGCTGCTCGACGTCGCGCGGGACGTGAATGGCCCCTCGTCCGCCGCCGACACGGCTCCCTTCCCCGCAGAGCGGAAAGAACGTGTCGGGGGCGACGGGAGGAACATGAGCGATCCGCAGCGCTACGTCGAACGCTATATCGCGCCACTTCCGCAGAAGCGTGCGCCGCGTGCCGACATCGCCGATTTCGTCGCGCGGCATTTCGTGCCGGACAGCGCGGACGTCGGGCCTGCGCTCACGCTTTCGGAACTTTTCGAAGCCGGCGCGTTGTGCGGCCACGCGGAAGCGCGCGCCGAGCTCGGTCGTCGCGTCGCAACCGCCGAGCAAGCCATCGCCATGCTCGACGACGCGCGGCAACGAAACACGACGAGCGACGCAGCAACGACGCTCGCGCTGGTCGATGCGGAACGGCAGCTCGCCGCGCTGCGCCGGAACGTCGGTGCCCTCGAGGAAGGCGCGCAGGCGGCGCGGGCGCGGCTGCAGGCGCTCGAAACATCGACGTCGTGGCGGATGACCGCGCCGCTGCGCTCCGGCGTCGGTCGGGTCAGGATCGCGACGGCCGCACTTCGCGCGAGATGGCTTGGCGCACGGCAGCTCCCTCGTCACGTCGGCACCGCGATGACGATCCTGCGCAATGACGGGCCGGGCACGCTCGCGCGCCGCGTCGTGCGCAAGCTTCGCTCGCGTGAGCGCTTCATTCCCGATCGGCCGGCATGGCATCTCGAACCGCGTATCGGCGCACTCGAAGTGGCAACCTCGCCGGCACCGAACGTGTCCATCGTCATTCCGGCATTCGGCGAAGCGCTTCTGACGTTCAGCTGCCTCGCGAGCATCGCGCGTCACACGGCCGGCGCGTACGAAGTGATCGTCGTCGACGACGCGTCGCCGCAGCCGCTGGCCACCGCGCTGGCCGACGTGAAAGGCGTGCGCTTCGAGCGCAATGAAACGAACCTCGGTTTCATCGACACGTGCAATCGCGGCGCCGAGCTTGCGCGGGGCGACCTCCTCGTGTTTCTCAACAACGACGCACTCGTCACCGACGGCTGGCTCGATGCGCTGTCGCGAGTCTTCGATGAGCATCCCGACGCGGGACTCGTCGGTGCGAAGCTCGTCTATCCCGACGGCCGGTTGCAGGAAGCCGGCGGCATCGTCTGGCGCGACGGCAGCGCGTGGAACTTCGGCCGCGACGACGACCCGCAGCGCCCGGAATACGACTACCTGCGCGAGGCCGATTACTGCTCGGGCGCCTGTCTGGCGATCCCGCGCAGGCTTTTCGCGCAGTTGAACGGATTCGACACGCGCTATGTGCCCGCCTACTACGAGGACGTCGATCTCGCGTTCGCCGTGCGCGCGGCCGGGCGCAAGGTGTTCTATCAGCCGGCGGCGACGATCGTGCATTTCGAGGGACGCACGTCGGGCACCGACGTGACGCAGGGCATCAAGCGCCATCAAACCGTCAACCGGACGACGTTCGCGCAGAAGTGGTCGGTCGAGATCGCATCGCACCAGCCGAACGGGATGGACGTCGAGCGGGAGCGCGATCGCTTCGCGACGAAGCGGATGCTCGTCATCGACGCGCGGATGATCACGCCCGACCAGGACGCCGGGTCCGTGCGCATGAAGGCGCTGCTCGAGATCGCAACGGCGTTGCGCTGCAAGGTGACGTTCGTCGCCGACAATCTCGAGCATCGCGAGCCCTACCGCAGCGCGCTGACGCAGCGCGGCATCGAGGTACTGTTCCATCCGTACGTGCGCTCGATCGCCGAGGTCCTGATCACGCGCGCACGGGAGTTCGACGTCATCATGCTGTCGCGTCATTACATCGCCGAGCGACACATCGACACCGTGCGCACGGCGGCGCCCGACGCGCTGATCGTGTTCGATACGGTCGACCTGCACTTCCTGCGCGAGGCGCGGCTGGCCGCGCTCGACGGCAGCCGCCTTGCCGCCGTGTCGGCACGAGCGAGCCGAGAGGCCGAGCTCGCGCTGATTGCGAAGGCCGACGTGACCCTCGTCGTGTCCGATGCCGAGGAGGCGGTGCTGCGCGACCTGGCGCCGGCGTCGCGCGTGATGCGCCTATCGACGATCCATGAACCGGTCGCGCAGGTCGCGCCGTGGCAGTCGCGCCGCGGCATCGTCTTCGTCGGCGGCTTCGAGCATCCGCCGAACGTCGATGCGATGCGCTGGTACGCGGCCGAGATCATGCCGCACCTGCGGCGGCTCCTGCCCGGCGTGCCGACGTACATCATCGGCAGCCGCATCACCGCGGCGGTCCAGGCGCTCGCCACCGACGACCTCGTCGTGCTCGGCTACGTTCCCGACATCGTCCCGTATCTCGAAGGTTGCCGCGTGTCGATTTCGCCACTGCGCTATGGCGCCGGCGTCAAGGGCAAGGTGAACACGGCAATGAGCTACGGCCTTCCTGTCGTCGCAACGACGCCGTCGATCGAGGGCATGCATCTGTCGGACGGTGTCGAGGTGCTCGTTGCCGACGCGCCGGAGCCGTTCGCGGCGGCCGTCGCACGACTGCACGAGGATCGCGTACTGTGGGAGCGCCTGTCGATGGCCGGATGCGAGAACATCAGGCGCCATTTCTCGCGCGCCGTCGCGCGCGACGCGCTTAGGGAACTGCTGGCGATCGCGAAGTAAACAGCACGTCGAACACGGCGTGCCCGCGCGCGACGCCGCGCTGCTCGAACTTCGTCAGCGGACGCCACGCGGGCCGTGCCGCAAACCCGTCGGCGGTATTGACGAGCAACGGCTCGGCAGTGAGCGTCGCCAGAATCTCGTCGGCGTACTCGGCCCAATCGGTCGCAACGTGCAGACAGCCACCGGGCGCGAGCGCCAGCGCGAGCGCGTGCACGAACGGCGGCTGCAAAAGGCGGCGCTTGTGATGGCGCTTCTTCGGCCATGGATCGGGAAAGTAGACGTGGATGCGCGCAAGCGACGCCGGTGGAATCATCTGTCCGACGACGTCGACCGCGTCCTGCCGAAGCACGCGGACGTTCGAAAGCCGTGCCGCCTCGATGCGACGCAGGAGCGCGCCGACGCCGGGCCAGTGCATCTCGACGCCGAGGAAGTCGGCGTCGGGCCGGGCCGCGGCGATGGCCGCCGTCGTCTCCCCCATGCCGAACCCGATCTCGAGCACGACCGGCGCATCGCGGCCGAAGAGCGCGCGAAAGTCGAGCGGCGTCGCGGGCGTCACGCCATAGCGCGGATAGAGCGTGTCGCAGGCGCGCTGCTGCGCCGGCGACATGCGTCCCTGGCGCAGCACGAAGCTTCGCACCGCACGGTGCGTTGCGCGGCAATCGTCCATCGAATCTCCGACACGATCGATCGCTCGGTCGGAGCGACCGGCGTCGGATGTCACTTCGCGCGGACCTTCTTCCACGAACGATCGTCGAGGTGGCGCTCGACCGTCTGCCGCTGCGATTCGTCGCCTGCCGTGTACTCGAGCGCGATCGCATTCGCGCCATGCCAGGTGGCGCTCACGTCGGACCACGCGGCCGGTGGCGTCCATGTCGCTTCCTTGTGGATGCCGTCGCGCGCGACGCGCCATAGCGCCACCTCGTTGTCGCAGGTGCGCTCGCAGAAGTCGGCGGTGACGAAGTGGCGCTCGTCGGGCGCGACGATCGGCTCGGAGGGGACGCGCGTCTCCTCGCCGCCGCGCCGCTCCACCAGCAGGAAGCCGGTGCGCTCGCCGCGCGTCGTGAACAGCACGAGCGTATCGAGGTTCTGCAGGTAATCCCAGACGGCATACGTCGTCGCGCCGGTCGGATTCACGCTGTCGTGGAACACCGAGAGGCCGAACGGCGAGAGCTGGACGCGCAATTCGTCGCCGTCGCGCTCGACGAAGCGCGCCACGGCGCGCAACTGGCGCTTCTCGACGAGGCGGCCGCATTGCGCCTGGTCCTCGGCATCGGCGCAAAGCGACACGAGCTGCTCACGCGGAATCGGCGTCGCATGCGCGAAGAGCGGCAACAGGAGCGCGACGAATGCGCAACGCGCTGCCCCGCGCATTCGCGTCGTGGGGATCGAGCGATGCGCGCTGCCGACGCGCCTCAAAGCGCGAATTCCGCCCCCGGGGCGGCAGCGAAGCGGCGAAGCCGCAAGCGTGGCGACGTCATATCAGGCCCGTCGAAGGCGAGCTCGGCGACGCCTCGTAGAGTTTGCGCGGCATGCGCCCGGCGAGAAACGCTTCGCGTCCCGATTCGACTGCAAGCTTCATCGCGCGCGCCATCCGCACCGGCTCGCGCGCTTTCGCGATCGCCGTGTTCATCAAGACGCCGGCGCATCCGAGCTCCATCGCGATCGTCGCATCCGACGCGGTGCCCACGCCCGCATCGACGAGCACCGGCACGCGCGCCTGCTCGAGGATCAGCCGCAGGTTCCACGGATTGACGATGCCCATGCCGGAGCCGATCAGCGACGCGAGCGGCATGATTGCGACGCAGCCGATCGCCTCGAGCTCGCGCGCGACGATCGGATCGTCGGACGTGTAGACCATCACCTGGAAGCCGTCGGCGACGAGCCTTTCGGCGGCGACGAGCGTCTCGCGCACGTTCGGATACAGCGAGCGCGAGTCGCCCAGCACTTCGAGCTTGCAAAGCGCATGGCCGTCGAGCAGCTCGCGACCGAGCTTCAGCGTGCGTACGGCGTCGTCTGCCGCGTAGCAGCCCGCGCTGTTCGGCAGGTACGTGAATTCCGCTGGCGGCAACGCGTCGACGAGCGAGGCTTCGCCTGCGGTCTGCCCGATGTTCGTGCGTCGTATCGCGACGGTGACGATCTCGGCGCCCGATGCGACGATCGCATCGCGCGTCTCGTCGAAGTCGCGGTACTTGCCGGTGCCGACGAGAAGTCGCGACCGGTACGGGTGGCCGGCGATCACCAGCGGGTCGGCGAGCGTCGACGGGTCTGTGGGGGCGTTCATTGGATGAATTTTACGCCGGGCGGCGCGGCCCGAACGTGTGTCGAGATCGGGCGAGCGAACCGACAGTCGAGCTTTCTAGCCGCCGCCGACCGCGCCGACGATCTCCAGCCGATCGCCGCGCGCGAGCGGCGTTTCCACATACCGGCTGCGCGGGACGATCTCGCCGTTGCGTTCGACCGCGATGCGTTTGCCGGTGAGGCCGAGCGTCGCGACGAGTTCGGCGATCGTGGAGGCGTCGACGTCGGTGACGACACCGTTCAGGGTCAGCGTGAGCATGATCAGCTGCGATAACGGGCGAGCGCCGCGCGAATGAAGGCCAGCTGGCGCGCGAAGCGGGTGCAGGCATCGCAGGCGCGAAGATGCAGCGCGAGCTTGATCCGCTCGGCCGCGGCAAGCCGCCGCTCCTCGCGTTGCGACAGGAGCCGGCTCGCTTCCTTGCACGATACCAGGTGCGTCAGCCGGTGCAGCAGCATCGTTCCCCCGATCGTCAGCGGCGCCCCGCGCCCGCGAACCAGTTCTGCTCGAGGCACTGTCGCAACGACATTCGTGCGCGATACAGGATCACCCAGAGGTTATTCGCCGTGATCGTCAATTCCTTACAGATTTCGGCACTGTCGAGCTCGAGGATCTCGCGCATCATGAACACGCGTGCGGTCGCCGGCGGCAGCCGCTCCAGGCACTCGCCGAGCACCTCCATGAACTGCTGGCGCGACAGCGCGTTTTCAGGGTCGCCCCAGTCGGCGGGCGGCGCCTCCCAGGCACCGCTGTCGGTGAACATCGGATCGAACGTCTCGAGATCGGCTTCCTCGTCGAACGATGCATTGACGAGCGGACGGCGGCTCTTCTGCCGGATCGCGTCGACGATCTTGTGCTTCAGGATGCCGGTCAGCCACGTGCGCACCGTCGAGCGTCCCGAGAAGCCTTGGCGTGCCGACAACGCGGCCACGAGCGTTTCCTGCACGACGTCTTCGGCGAGATCAGCATCGCGAAGCTGCAGGCGCGCAATGCGCAGCAGGTAGCGGCGATGGGTGTCGATCTCGGCGGCGAAGGGGTCTGCATCCACGATCGGTCGGTTCCGCTGCTCGAATGCCGGGCGTCATCTACGCGTTGTAGCGCGCAACTCGTTCGCTCCGCGACGCAATCCGTTCCGCGGAACGGATTCGAGTATGGCACGCGACTTGCCGTGTGTCGCCATCATGCGATACGACCCCCTGCAGTCGCCCGAGGATCGCGTAGCGAACGAAGGCGACGCGCTCGATCCGCAACCGGCACCGAAGAGCGCCGGTGAAATCGCGCTCGCCCGTGCCGTCATCCGTCCCGTTGCCGGCACCGCGTATGACAACGCGAGCACGCTCGCGTCGACCGAGCGTGCGACGTCCAACGCGCCGTTCTATGTCGGCGTCAACGGCAAGTTCGCGGTCGCGCTCGTGACGAGCGGCGCATGGTTGGCGCTGACGCTGTTGATCGCGTTGCCGTGGATCGCCGAGCTATCGTCGCGGATCGGTGCGCCGATGTCGATCCTTGCCGTCGGCGGCATCGCTCTCGTGCCTGGATTCATGAACGCGTTCCTCGTGGCGAGCCTGATGCTCGATCGGCGCCCGCCGCGCAGCAAGCCGAGCCGCTATCCGGCGGTGTCGATCCTGATCGCGGCGTACAACGAGGAAGCATCGATCGCCGATACGTTGCGTTCGATCGCGAACCAGGATTATCCGGGCGCGTTCGAGGTGTTCGTCATCGACGATGGCTCGCGCGACCGTACCGCGGCGATCGTCGAGGCGTGCGACCACGATTGGCTGCATCTGATCCGCCAGCCGCAGAACGGCGGCAAATCCACCGCGTTGAACCGAGGCCTCGCCGAAGCGCACTTCGATCTGATCGTCACGCTCGACGCCGATTCGTTCCTCTATCGCGATGCGCTGCGCAATCTCGTCGAGCGCTATCTGTCGGATCCACCGAACACGCGTGCCGTCGCCGGCACGATGCTCGTGCGCAATTCGCGCCGCAACTGGGTCACGAAGGCGCAGGAGTGGGATTACTTCCACGGGATCGCCGCGATCAAGCGCGTGCAGTCGCTCTACCACGGCACGCTCGTCGCGCAGGGCGCCTATTCGCTGTACGAGCGGGCGGCGCTCCGCGAGGTGGGCGGCTGGATCGATTGCGTCGGCGAGGACATCGTGCTCACGTGGGCGCTGTTGCGCAAAGGCTGGCGTGTCGGCCATGCGGAGGATGCGTGCTGCTTCACGAACGCGCCGGAAACGCTGCGCCAGTTCGTGCGCCAGCGGCAGCGCTGGGCGCGCGGAATGATGGAGGCCTTCCGGCAATTCCCCGACATCCTCGTGAAGCCGCGGCTCTCGACGCTGTTCGTCTGGTGGAACCTCGCCTTCCCCTGGCTCGACCTCGCGTATACGGCGTTCTTCATTCCCGGCGTGATCCTCGCGCTCTTCGGTATTTACTGGATCGCCGGCCCGCTCACGCTTGCCCTTCTGCCGATGGCGCTCGGCATCAACTACGTCATGTATCGCGTCGGATCGCAGATGTTCGCGTCGAACGGGCTTCGCGTGCGGCGCAACCTGGGCGGCTTCCTCACCTACGCATTCGTCTACAGCCTGATCCTGCAGCCCGCATGCGTCGCGGGCTACTTCTCCGAGGTCCTGGGCCTGCGCAAGACCTGGGGCACCAAGTGACGCGCTTCGTCGTTGCGTGGCTGGCGCTCGTGCTGGCGGCGGCCGCGCATGCGCAGTCGACGGCCGCGCTCGGCAATGTCGACGTCGCGAGCGACACCGACGGCTTCCACGCGACACGCGTTCGCATCGGCGGCCTCTATCCGTACGCGTCGTACGTCGATCATTTCGGCGTTGCCGTGCAGACGACGCACTACACGCAGGACGACTGGCATCGCGATGCGAACGGCGTCGCCGCGCTGTGGCGCAGCCAGGATCCGGCGACGCTCGCCGGCGTCAATGCCGAGGCGGGTCTCGTGCAGGTGACCGGTCACACGCGCGCGGTCGCCGATGCGACGTGGGATTTGAAGCCGACGCCGAATACCGGCATCGAGTTGATCGGCGCAGCCGACGTCGTCGCCACGCAGAAGGCGATCGATCGCGGCGTCGCCTACGGATTCGTCGCTGCAAGCGGCGAGTACACGTTCGCCGAACGGCTCACCGCGGTCGCGCTCGCCGGCTATCAACCGTTCACCGACGGCAACGCACGCGTGCATTGGCGCGGGCGGCTGATCTGGCTCGTCGCGCCCGACTATGGCCTCAACGTGCAACTGCGCTATCGCGGCTATGAAAGCCGCAAAAGCGACGTCGACGGCGCGTATTTCAATCCCGACCAGTATCGCCAATGGCAGGGCGCGGTCGGCGTGCGGCGCCACTTCGGCACCTGGACGCTTTCCGGCTCGCTCGGCCTTGGCCGCGAGACGATCGACGGCACCGACGACCATCCGGTGCGCGTCGCCGAATTGCGGGCGGAAGGTGCGATCACCGAACGCCTGCGGCTTGCGCTGTACGCGCTCTACAGTCGCTCGACCGGCTACGTCGATGCACCCGATTACGCGTACCGGCAGGTGGGCCTGACACTGATGTATCCCTTTTGATCGTCCGTCGCCGCTTTCGACCGTAAATCGGTCGACGTCCGATTTTCGCCGCCGGCCGTCGCCCGCCGACGACATTTCCGGTATCCTTCGCGGCAGTCCGGAAATGACATTGACATGATTCGCCCTTCAATCCGGCGCCGTTGGCTCGTTGCGGTGCTTTGTGGCGTCGTCCTCGCGGTCGCCGCCGTGGCGTCGCTCGACGATCGTGCCGTCGCGTACGGCAAGAACATGCCGCTTCGTTATGGCGCGCTGCGCGAAATGCCGCCGCCGCACGGCAGTCCGCTCGTCGAGCCGATCCTGATCGACCTCGAGGAGCGCACGTTCCGCTTCTTCTGGGACACGGCCAATCCGAAGAACGGCCTCATTCCCGATCGCTATCCGACGCCGTCGTTCGCGAGCATCGCCGCGGTCGGCTTCGGCCTCACGTCGTATCCGATCGGCGTCGAGCGCGGCTACATCACGCGCAAGGAGGCGGTGAAGCGCGTGCTGGCGACGCTGCGCTTCCTGTACACCGCTCCGCAGGGCACGCACCAGCACGGAATGTCGGGCTACAAGGGATTCTTCTATCACTTCCTCGACATGAAGACCGGCGAGCGCTTCGACGACAGCGAGCTCTCGACGGTCGACACGGCGCTGCTGCTCGCCGGCGCCTTGTTCTGTCAGTCGTACTTCGACGCCGACGACGCGCAGGAAACGGAGATCCGCAATCTCGCCGACGCGATCTACCGCCGTGTCGACTGGACGTGGGCGCAGCCGCATGCGCCGGCGATCAACCTCGGCTGGACGCCGGAGGACGGCTTCCTCGAATACGACTGGCGCGGCTACAACGAGGCGATGCTCGTCTACGTGCTCGCGCTCGCGTCGCCGACGCATCCGGTCGGGATGGATGCGTGGAACCAGTGGACGAGCACCTACGACGGCAGCTGGGGCAAGAGCTTCGGGCAGGAATACCTGGGCTTCGCGCCGCTCTTCGGGCATCAGTATTCGCACGTGTGGCTCGATTTCCGCGAAGTGCAGGACGCGTACATGAAGCGTCGCGGCATCGATTACTTCCAGAACACGCGGCGCGCGATCTATGCGCAGCGCGCCTATGCGATCGAGAATCCGCTGCGTTGCAAGGACTATGGCGCGAGCGTCTGGGGCATCACGGCGAGCGACGGCCCCGGCGATTTCGTCGTCGACGAGCCGCTCGGGCGGCGCGTCTTCCGGGCGTACACCGCGCGCGGCATCGGCGGCGCCGCGGCGCACGACGACTGCACGCTCGCGCCGACAGCCGTCGTCGCCTCGATTCCGTTCGCGCCGGAACTCGCGATCCCCGCCGTCGTCAACATGTATCGGCAGTTCGGCCGCTACATCTACGGCACTTATGGCTTCCTCGATGCGTTCAACCCCAGCTTCACGTTCGCCGACGAGCCGCTCGCCCACGGGCGCTGCGTCCCGGGCTTCGGATGGGTCGACGAGGACTATCTCGGCATCGACCAGGGCGCACTCGTCGCGATGATCGAGAACTACCGCAGCGGGCTCATCTGGAACGTGATGCGCGGCAACCCGTACGTCCGCCGCGGTTTCGAGCGCGCGGGCTTCTCGGGAGGCTGGCTCTCCGCCGCCGCGAAGTGAGCAATCGCAGTTCCGGGCGCCGGGTGGCGAGCGCCGCCGGGCGGACCCAAGGCGCGAGTTCCCCTCCCTCCGGGGGCAGCGAAGCCGCGAAGCGACGAGCGTGGGGGGTCGTGCAATGGGCCCTCGTGCTCGTCGTTGCGACGGGCCTTCTCGCAGCGTGCAGCCGGCAGCCGCAAAACGTCACGACGATCCGCTTCTGGGCGATGGGTCGCGAAGGCGAGGTCGTGACCGCGCTCGTGCCTGAATTCGAGCGCACGCATCCGGGCATCCGCGTCGTCGTCCAGCAATTGCCGTGGACCGCCGCGCACGAAAAGCTGCTGACCGCATTCGCCGGCGATGCGCTGCCCGACCTCTGCCAGCTTGGCAACACCTGGATTCCGGAATTCGCCGCGCTCGGCGCGCTCGAACCGCTGCAAGCCTACGTCGATGCGTCGCAGGTCGTGCGCGCCGCGGACTATTTCGACGGCATCTGGGACACCAATGTCATCGACGGGCAGCTGTTCGGCGTGCCGTGGTACGTCGACACGCGCCTGCTGTTCTATCGCACCGACCTGCTCGCCAGGGCCGGCTTCGACCATGCGCCGCGCGACTGGGACGAATGGCGCCGCGCGATGGCGGCGATCAAGGCCGAGCGCGGCAAGGACAACTACGCGATCTTCCTGCCGCTGAACGAATTCGAACCG
>DATNGN010000075.1:0-19254 GCA_035605875.1 Casimicrobiaceae bacterium | reverse complement strand
TAACCGAAGCGCGGCATGTTCGAGCACGCCGCAAACGCTTCGGCGTTGTAGATCTTCTGCCACGCGTAGCGACGTGTTTCGTCGGTGTAGCCGCGATCCTTGCCGAACCGATAGAGCGACGGGCCGATCGTCCCGTACGAAAGCTCCTTGGGCGACAGCTGGTGGCATGCATAACAATTCGCGCCGGCGGGCTTCTTCGGGTCGTCGGAGTACTGGAAGCCCTGCCCGCTCTGCGCGATCTTCTCGCCGCTCTTCCAGTCGCCGACGAGATTGCCGTCGGCCGGATAGCGGATCGTGTCGAGATTGGCCTTCTCGATGCGCTCGGCGGTGGCCGGCGGCAACGCGCGCTCCGCGTATTCGCTGCAGACGCGCTGCGTTTCATCCTGGTCGAGACGCGCGAGCGTCGCCTGACCGTGCGCCTTGAACGACGACTTCATCATCGCCTCGGCCCGCTCGCCGACGTCGTTCTTCGCCGGTGCGCTCGCGCAGCCGTACACGACGCTCACGGCGATGCCGATGACCGCGATGCTCGCAACGCAACGTCCCACAATCCTCGTTCGCATCCGATCGATCTCCTCAGCGCTTGATCGCCGGGCCGGCGTATTCGGCGCCGTTCGCACGACCGGCGAGGTACGCAGTCAGCGCGATCGACGCATCCGAGCCGAACGCGAGCTCGGGGAAGCGCTGCTGGCGAAAACAGTCGTTCAAGCGCCACTGGAACGTGCGCACCTCGCCCTGCGAGACGCGGTACGCGGGCCACGTCGTGTACGCCTTCCGCGCACCTTCGACCTTCGTCAGGTTCGGCAGGTCCTGCAACCGGATGCGCTTGCCGTCGTCGCCATGGCACGTCGCGCACGAGAAGTCGTGCGTGCCGCCGCGGTAGTAGAACATCTTCTCGCCGAGGCGATACATGTCGTGGACGTGCGGCTCGTCGAGCGCGACGTGCATCCTGATGCCCTGCGATTGCGACGCGACGTACGCGGCGAGCGCCTCCAGATCGGAACGCTTCGCGCTGCCGTCGCCGAACGTGTTCTTCAGCGCATCAGCTTCGCTCATGCCCTGCTGCTGCACCATGCACCAGACGAGGCGCGTTTCGAGATCCATCACCCGCTTCGCATCGGGAAAGTAGCGCGGGAGCTGCGCGTACGCGCCCTTGACGACGCCCGGGCCGAGGCCGAGATCGCAGCGCTCGAACGAGACCTTGTTCGGACCGCGCGGCGCCTTCCACATTTCCTCGCCGCGCGCTTCCCACAGCTCGGCCGGATTGCCGTCCTGCAGCGCCTCGCGGTACTTCGCGATCTCGTCGGCCGTCGACTCGCCGAGCGCCGCGCCGGTCGATGCCGCGAACACCGCGGCGGCGCCTGCCGCGACGGCAAGCCGAATCATCGTTCTCATCCGATCCCCCTACGCGATCGTCGCTTCGTCGGTGCGGCTGTCGTCGTGATTGTCGACCCAGGTGATCTTCACCTTGTCGCCCTTGGCGCCGCCCTTGAACTTGAACGAGACGAACGGGTTCTTCGACACCGCCGGCCCCCACTGCGCGGCGAGCACGACCTTGTCGTTGTGCGTCACCTTGACCTTCTGAATGAACCACGCGGGAATCGTCTTGCCCTGCGCGTCCTTGCGCTGACCGGTCTCCATCTCGTGGCTCATCAGCACCTTGACCTCGGTCGAATCGCCGACGAGATTCGCCCGGATCTTCATCGGATCTGCCATCGTATTCTCCTTCGCGCCGATCAGCCGCCGCAGCCGCCGAGCGTGACCTTGATTTCCTTCGACGTCACGTAGTACTTGCCGTTGGCCTTCACGAGCGCGTAGACGTTCGACGTCTGCGCCATCTTGATGCGCGTGGTGAGCGACGGATCGGTGCCCGGCGGGATGTCGAACACGGCCGCCAGCATGTTCGGATTCTTCTCGATCAGGATCGCGATCGACTCGGTCTGCGGCACCTTGCTCGCGATGCCGACCGGCACCACGGCGCCGTTCTCGGCGATGTCAGGCGTCGAGAAGAACACGATGTCGTTGCTTGGCACGGGAGAACTGCCGCCGAGCGCCTTCATCGTTTCGTCGAGCGAGTGCGTCTCGAACGCGCTTTTGTTCCACGCGTCGGCGGCCGCCGCCTCGCCCGGTTTGAGCCATCCGGCCGCGGCGACGAGCGTCAGTAGCGAAAGCGCGCTCCCGGTCTTGAGCGCGTGCCTGCGGTTCGTGTTCATCGGGACTCCCAGCGACGTCCGACGTAAAAGGCGGTCATTGTAAACGCTGCCGTCGAGGCGGCGTCGCGAAGAGACGCGCGGAGACGGCGCGACGCCGCAGACGGGGCGGCGCGCAAAAGGCGATCGAAAGTGCGGAGTGAAACGAATGCCGCCGCGCTTCTGCGCATTGGCAAAAGCCGCGGGGATCAGCGAAAGATCAGTGGACGGTGGCGCTCGTCAGGAAGCGGACGAGATGGCCGTCGGACAGCCGGTAGAAACCGTCGGCAACGTGCTCGGCGTCCTCGAAATCGGCTCGTGTGAATGCCAATTCGGTGTCGCCGTGGACCGCCTCCAGCACGACGTCGTCGGCGACGGTGAATTCATCGGGCACCCGAACGTAGGCAGTCTCGAAGACGATGCCGTCGATGACGACGAAATCGGCATCGTGCATCGTTTCGGACAGTTTGAGCGTCATGACTCGTCACCTCGGTTGGCGGGAGCGCCGTCGCAGGCATTCCCTTGTCGCGGGTAAATGCGGCCCGAAGGACGGACGTTCAAGACTTGCTCAAGTAACTTCGGACCCCTGCAATGACGATTCGATGATGCGCGTGCCCACCCTCACTGTCGAGGCGCCGAACGCGGTTCGTGACGTCGGCTTTCCGCCTACGCAGGCGACGGGGGCGGCCCGACGGCGAATGGTCAGGCGACCAGCGCGCGAACGAAATTCGGCAGCGCGAGCGCCGCGCGATACGTGTCGCCGTTGATGTACTGGAGCCCGCCGAGCCCGCGCTCGGCGATGCGCGCATCGATCACGGCCGGCGCGTGCTCGCGCGGATCGAGCCTGCGCGAGCAGCACGCCATCATCCAGAGACCGCCGTACAGAGGCACCGACGTCAGGTAAGGGGTGACCCGCGCAAACGCGTGGCGCAAATCGGCGAGCGCCTCGCGGATGCGCACCGCGTGGGCGATCGGGCTCGCGATGTGCATCGTCATCGCGCCCTGCTCCGTGAGCCGTGCCGCGCAGGCTGCGTAGAAATCGGCCGTGTAGAGCGCGGTCGACGGACCGCCCGGATCGGTGAGATCGAGCACGATCAGGTCGTACTGGTCGCGCGACTGCGCGACGAACCGGAAGCCATCCTCGATGCGCAAGTTGACGCGCGAATCGTCGAGCGCGCCGCGGTGCACCGCGTGCAGATGGCGGCGCGAAAGGTCGACGACGCTGCCGTCGATCTCCGCGATCGTGACGCTTGCCATCGACGGATGCTTCAGCAGCTCCTCGGCCGACCCGCCGTCGCCGCCGCCGACGATCAATGCGCGCGACGGATGCGGATGGGCGAGCGCGGCGATGTGAACGAGGTTCTCGTGGTAGAAGAACTCGTCCTTCTCCGACGTCATGAAGTGCCCGTCGAGGCGGAAGAGCTTGCCGAACGCGTCGCTGTCGTGAACCTCGACGTCCTGGTACTTCGACCGGAACGCTTCCAGCCTCGCGGTGGAGCGCACGAAGACGCCCCACTCGTCGGTCATGTACTCGGTGAGGATTCCGGGCGCAAGATCACGCGGCGGCGCGTCGTGGCTCATCGTCGACGATTTCCCGGCCGCCGCGCTCGATCGCCTGGAAGCGCTTGCGCGCGGGCTTCAGCGCGGCCTCGAGGGCTTTGAAGACGCGCTCGGCCTTCTGCGTATTGTCGGTCGTGTAGTTGCAGACGTAGACGTCGACCGTCACGAATCCTGCTTCGGGCCACGTGTGGATCGCAAGATGGGACTCGGCGAGCAGCACCGTCCCGGTGACGCCCTGCGGCTCGAACTGGAAAAAGCGGTCGCCCACGATCGTGAGGCCCGCGTCTTCGACGGCACGGCGACAAAGGTCGCGCAATGCGTCTGCCTGCGTCAGCAATGGTTCGTGGGTCGGGCATCCGTACCACTCCCCCAGCAGATGGATTCCGTACATGGCGTTTAGCCTCCACGCGCGGCGTCTTCCGGATACCGGAGAGAACCGTTGCCAATGTGTTCTAGCGGATGACGAAGCGGCCGGCCATCGCCCGTTCGTCGCAGATTTCGATACAGCTCCCGCGTCGGTGCGCGAAATCGGAAATGTGAAATTATGGCACAATAGTGGTGCTTCTGCGAGCGCATTCAATCCCTTCGCCCTTCGATCCAGCTTCGGGGCGAGCTCCCGGGTCCTGTCGTTTTCGTCATGCTCGATTCCGCACGTGATTTGAACAACCGCGAAGCGCCGGTTCGCGACGGCGATCTCGCGAACGCGATTCGCGCGCTCGCGATGGACGCGGTCGAGAAAGCGAAATCCGGCCATCCGGGCATGCCGATGGGCATGGCCGATATCGCCGTCGCGCTGTGGAAGCGGCACCTGCGCCACAACCCGGCGAATCCGCACTGGCCCGATCGCGACCGCTTCGTGCTGTCGAACGGACACGGGTCGATGCTGCAGTACGCGCTTCTGCACCTGACGGGCTACGACCTCGCCGTCGACGAACTCGCGCACTTCAGGCAACTGCATTCGAAGACGCCCGGACATCCCGAAGTCGGCGTGACGTCCGGCGTGGAGACGACGACCGGGCCGCTCGGACAGGGTCTCGCGAACGGCGTCGGCATGGCGCTCGCCGAGCGGCTGCTCGCCGCCGCCTTCAACCGCCCCGGCCACACGATCGTCGATCACTACACGTACGTGACCGTCGGCGACGGCTGCCTGATGGAAGGCATCTCGCACGAGGCATGCTCGCTCGCCGGCACGCTGGCGCTGGGCAAGCTGATCGTGCTCTACGACGACAACGGCATCTCGATCGACGGGCGCACCACCGGCTGGTTCACCGACGACACGCCGCACCGCTTCGAGGCGTACGGCTGGCACGTGGTGCCGAACGTGAACGGCCACGACGTCGACGCCGTCAGCGCCGCGATCGACGCCGCGAAGAACGAAACGTCGCGGCCGAGCCTCATCTGCTGCAAGACGATCATCGGCAAGGGCGCGCCGACGAAGGCGGGCACCGCTGACACCCACGGCGCCGCGCTCGGCGAAAAGGAAGTGGCCGCGGCGCGCCAGGCGCTCCATTGGCCCTACCCTCCGTTCGTCGTGCCGCAATCGATCTACGACGCGTGGAACGCGAAGCCGCAAGGCGAGCGCGTCGAGCGCGAATGGGACGTGGCTTTCGCGCGCTACCGTGCCGAGCACCCGGCGCTCGCCGCCGAATTCGAGCGGCGCATCGCGGGCGCGTTGCCTGCCGAGTTTGCCGCGACGGCCGCGAAGCTCGTCGAAACGCAAGCGGCAAAAGCCGAATCGATCGCGACGCGCAAGGCGTCGCAGCAGGCGATCGAGGCGTTCGCGAAGGTGCTGCCCGAAATGATCGGCGGCTCGGCCGACCTGACCGGCTCGGTGTTCACCAACTGGTCAGGCAGCGTCGCGGTCACCGCGCAGCATCCGGGCAACTACGTGAACTTTGGCGTGCGCGAGTTCGCGATGGCGGCGATCGCGAACGGCCTCGCGCTGCACGGCGGATTCATTCCGTACGTCGGCACGTTCCTCACGTTCTCCGATTACATGCGCAACGCCGTGCGGATGGCTGCGCTGATGAAGGCGAAGTCGATCTTCGTGTTCACCCACGATTCGATCGGCTTGGGCGAGGACGGCCCGACGCACCAGTCGATCGAGCATGCGGCGAGCCTGCGGCTGATTCCGCAGGTCGACGTCTGGCGGCCGTGCGACACCGTCGAGACGGCGGTCGCCTGGGCGCACGCGCTCGCACACCATGGCCCGTCCGCGCTGCTCTTCACGCGACAGAATGTCGCATTCGCGAAGCGCAGCGACGACGTGCGCACGAACATCGAGCGCGGCGGCTACGTGCTCGCCGACTTCGGCGCGGGCGATGTACGCGCGGTGATCGTCGCCACCGGTTCCGAAGTGCCGCTGGCGCTTGGCGCCCGCGACAAGCTCGCGGGCGAAGGCATCGGCGCGCGGGTCGTTTCGATGCCATGCACCGAGACGTTCGACCGCCAGGACGAAGCCTATCGGCGCAGCGTGCTGCCACCCGGAATACCGCGGCTCGCCGTCGAGGCCGGGGCCACCGACGGCTGGCGCAAGTACGTCGGCGCGATCGACGATCCGCACGCAGGCGTCGTCGGCATCGACCGCTTCGGCGAATCGGCGCCCGCGGCGGCGCTGTTCGCATTCTTTGGCTTCACCGTCGACCACGTCGTCGATGCGGTGCGACGCATCGTGGGTCACGCCGACGGATGACGATCGCGATCCGACCAGCGAGCATCGACGATGCGCAGGCAATCGCATGCGTTCGCGTCGATTGCTGGCGCACGACCTATCGCGGCATGATCCCCGATGCGTATCTCGATGCAATGGACGTCGACGCGAGCGCTGCGCTGTGGGATCGCGTCCTGTCCGCACCGGCCAATACGACGAGCGTTTTCGTCGCCGACGACGACGGCGAGGTCGTTGGCTTCGCGGCTGGCAACAGGCTCGAGGAACCCCGCTACGCGCTCGATGCCGAACTTTCGGCGGCTTACGTGCGCCGCGAGCGCCAGCGGATGGGCATCGGCAGAAGGCTCGTTGCCGCCGTCGCCGGCGCGCAACAGGCGAACGGAGCGCACGGACTGATCGTCTGGGTCATCGCGGCGAACAAGGGCGCGCGCGCGTTCTACGAGCAGCTCGGCGGCGCGCTTCTCGTCGAGCAGCCGTTCGAATGGGACGGCATGCCGCTGGTCGAAGCCGGCTATGGATTTGCGGACATCGACGCGCTGATTCGTGCCTGCAAGACGTGCGCGGGACTCGACGGCGCCACGGTGCATTGACGAAGACGCCGCGCAGGCCGCTTCCGGCGGCCGCGCGCACGGAACACGACGAAGAGGAGCCTGCATGACGATCAAGGTTGCCATCAACGGCTATGGCCGCATCGGGCGCAACATCCTGCGCGCGCACTACGAGGACGGCAAGAAGCACGATCTTGCGATCGTCGCGATCAACGACCTCGGCAGCCCGCAAATCAACGCGCACCTGACGCAGTACGACACCGCGCACGGCCGCTTCCCCGGGAAGGTCAACGTCGAAGGTGACGCGATCGTCGTCGACGGCGACCGCATCCGCGTGTTCGCGCAACGCGATCCGGCGCAGCTGCCGTGGGGCGCGCTCGGCGTCGACGTGGTGCTCGAGTGCACCGGCTTCTTCACGACCAAGGACAAGGCGTCGGCGCATCTGAAGGGCGGCGCGCGCAAGGTGATCATCTCGGCGCCCGGCGGCAAGGACGTCGACGCGACGATCGTCTATGGCGTCAACCAGCAGCTGCTGAAGGCCTCCGACACCGTGATCTCGAATGCGTCGTGCACGACGAACTGTCTCGCACCACTCGCGAAGGCATTGAACGACGGCATCGGCATCCAGAACGGGTTGATGACGACCGTACACGCGTATACGAACGACCAGGTGCTGACCGACGTCTACCACGAGGACCTGCGACGCGCGCGGTCGGCGACGATGAGCATGATTCCGACGAAGACCGGCGCCGCGTCGGCGCTCGGCCTCGTGCTGCCGGAGCTCGCCGGAAAGCTCGACGGCTACGCGATCCGCGTGCCGACGATCAACGTGTCGCTCGTCGACCTCTCGTTCATCGCGGCGCGCGACACGGGCGTCGACGAGGTGAACGCGATCATGAAGAAGGCGTCGGAGTCGGGCCCGCTGTCGGGCGGCATCCTGCGCTACAACGACAAGCCGCTCGTGTCGGTCGACTTCAATCACGATCCCGCGTCGTCGACGTTCGACGCGACGCTCACGAAGGTGTCGGGTCGTCTCGTCAAGGCCTGCAGTTGGTACGACAATGAATGGGGCTTCAGCAATCGGATGCTGGACGTGACGATGGCACTAATGGCGGCGAAGTAACGGGCATGGATTTCCTGCGTCTTGCGGACGTCGACGTCGCCGGGCAGCGCGTCTTCATCCGCGCCGACCTGAACGTCCCGCGCGACGACGACGGACGCATCACCGACGACACGCGTATCCGGGCGTCGATTCCCGGCATTCGCGATGCGCTGTCGCGCGGCGCTGCGGTGATGGTGACGTCGCACCTCGGCCGCCCGAGGGAGGGACAGCTGACGCCGGCGGACACGCTCGAAGGCGTCGCATCGCGGCTCGGCGAATTGCTGGGCCGCGAAGTGATGCTGATCCGCGACTGGGTCAACGGCGGCGTCTGGCACAGCGAGCTCACCACCGGCGATCTGGTGATGCTCGAGAACTGCCGCGTCAATCGCGGCGAGAAGGCCGACGACCCCGAGCTTGCGAAGCAAATGGCGAGGCTTTGCGACGTCTACTGCAACGACGCGTTCGCGGCAACGCACCGTGCCGAAGCGACGACGCACGCGATGGCCCGTTATGCGCCGATCGCGTGCGCGGGCCCGTTGCTGACCGCCGAGCTCGACGCGCTCGGCCGTGCACTGGAGAAGCCGGCGCGTCCGCTCATCGCGATCGTCGGCGGCGCGAAGGTGTCGACGAAACTCACGATCCTGCGCGCGCTCGCGGCGAAGGTCGATACGCTGATCGTCGGCGGCGGCATTGCGAACACGTTCCTGCTTGCGACAGGTGCACGAATCGGACGATCGCTCGCCGAGACCGAGCTCGTCCCGGAAGCACGCACGATTCTCGACGAGTTCGGGAGCAAGCTGCCGTTGCCGGTCGACGTCGTCTGCGCGAAGCGCTTCGACGCGCAGGCCGAGGCGTCGGTGAAGCCGATCGCAGCGATCGACGACGACGACCTGATCCTCGACGTCGGTCCCGAGACGATCGCGCTGCTGTTGCCGCTCATCGCGAATGCCGGCACGATCGTCTGGAACGGCCCGGTCGGCGTCTTCGAGTTCGATGCGTTCGCGGCGGGCACGCACGCGCTGGCCGACGCGATCGCCACATCGGCTGCTTTCTCGATTGCCGGCGGCGGCGACACGCTCGCCGCGATCGCGAAATTCGGCGTGACGGATCGCATCGGCTACGTCTCGACGGCCGGCGGCGCATTCCTCGAATTCCTCGAAGGCCGCAAGCTGCCGGCGATCGAGGTGCTCGAGGAGCGTGGCCGCGAAGCACGTGAACGCGCGCATGGCTGACGCCCATCGGCCGTCTTGCCGGTATCGCGGATCATGACGCCGCGGCCGATGCCACGCTCGACGAAGATCGTCGCGACGCTGGGGCCCGCGTGCAGCAAGCCCGAGGTGCTGCAGCGGATGCTCGCGGCCGGCGTCGACGTAGTACGCCTCAACTTCTCGCACGGCACGGCGGCCGATCACGTCGAGCGCGCGCGGCTCGTGCGCGAGGTCGCACGCGCGCAGGGACGCGAGGTCGCGATCATGGCCGACCTGCAGGGTCCGAAGATCCGCATCGGCAAGTTCGCGGAAGGCAAGATCGAGCTCGTGCCCGGCGCCAAGTTCATCCTCGATGCCGAGTGCGAGACGGGCGATGCGACGCGCGTCGGGCTCGACTATCGCGAGCTCGTCAACGACGTCGGCCCGGGATCGGTGCTGCTGCTCGACGACGGGCTGATCAAGCTCGAGGTCGAGACGGTCGACGGGCCGCGAATCGTCACGCGCGTCGTGCTGGGCGGCGCGCTGTCGAACAACAAGGGCATCAACCGGATGGGTGGGGGCCTTACCGCGCCGACGCTCACGCCAAAGGACATGGAGGACATGAAGACGGCGGCTTTGCTCGAGGCCGACTACCTCGCCGTCTCGTTCCCGAAAAGCAAGGAAGACATGTACATGGCGCGCCAGCTGATGCGCGCCGCCGGCGGCAAGGCGATGCTGATCGCGAAGATCGAGCGCGCCGAGGCGATCCCGGCGCTCGAGGAGATCATCGATTCGTCCGACGGCATCATGGTCGCGCGCGGCGACCTGGCCGTCGAGGTCGGCAATGCCGCGGTGCCGGGGCTGCAAAAGCGGATGCTGCGTGCGGCGCGCGAGCACAACAAGCTCACGATCACTGCGACGCAGATGATGGAGTCGATGATCCACAATCCGGTGCCGACGCGCGCCGAAGTCTCCGACGTCGCGAACGCGGTGCTCGACGGCACCGACGCGGTGATGCTGTCGGCGGAAACGGCCGCGGGCCGCTTCCCGGTCGAAACCGTCGAGACGATGGCGCAGATCTGCATCGAGGCCGAGAAGTCCGACCCGGTGCAGCTCGATCGCGACTTCATGGACCGGACGTTCACGCGGATCGACCAGTCGATCGCGATGGCGACGCTCTTCACCGCGTACCACCTGCGCGTGAAGGCGATCGCGTCGCTGACCGAGTCGGGGTCGACGGCGCTCTGGATGTCGCGACACAACTGCGGCTGCCCGATCTTCGCGATCACGCCGAAGGTCGAGACGCAGCGGCGGATGGCGCTGCTGCGCAACGTGACCTCGCTCTATCTCGAGCAAAGCACCGATCGCGACGACGTGCTGCACGCCGCCGAGGAGCTCCTGCTCGCGCAGTCGTACGTGCAGCGCGGCGACCTGATCGTGCTGACGATCGGCGAGCCGATGGGCAAGTCGGGCGGCACGAACACGATGAAGATTGTCAGGGTCGGTGACCACAGGATCTGAACGCCTCCATGCCACCACGCATCAACTTCCCCAAGGTCGCGCCCGAAGCCTACATGGCGATGCGCGGCCTCGAAGCCTACGTTCGGCAATGCGGTCTCGAGCAATCGCTCCTCGAGCTCGTCAAGACGCGCGCGTCGCAACTGAACGGCTGCGCCTACTGCATCGACATGCACACGAAGGACGCGCGCGCGCACGGCGAGACCGAGCAGCGCCTCTATGCGTTGTCCGCGTGGCGCGAAACGCCGTTCTTCTCGGAGCGCGAGCGCGCGGCGCTCGCGTGGGCCGAGGCGGTCACGCTCGTTGCCGATGCGCCGATCGAGGAAGAAGACTACGACGCGGCGCGTGAATTTTTCGACGAGGAATCGCTCGTCGATCTGACGCTTGCCATCGTCGCGATCAACGGCTGGAACCGGCTGTCGATCGCATTCGCCACGGTGCCCGGCACTTACCGGTCGCCTTCACAGGAAACGTAACCGCCGGGAGTCGCGCATGGAACATCCGCTCTATCCTGAAACGTCGCGCGAGATCCACGCCAAGCGGCGCGAGCTCGCGCCGGAAGCCTACGCGGCGTTCCGCGCGTTCGGCCAGAAGGTGTTCGCCGACGGCGCATTGCCGTCGAAGACGAAGCAGTTGATCGCGGTCGCCGTCGCGCACGTCACGCAATGCCCGTACTGCATCCGCGGGCACACCGAGGAAGCGCGCAAGCAGGGCGCGACCGAGCAGGAAGTGATGGAAGCGATCTGGGTGGCCGCGGAAATGCGCGCCGGCGCCGCCTATGCGCATGCGAGCCTCGCGATCGACACGATGAACCGGATGGCGGCGAAACCGGCCGAGTGAGCGGAGCACGACGATGGCGATCCCGCATGCAGCCCCGAACGAGATCATCGACGTGCGGCCGCTCGGCCGCGAGATCAGCGAGCAGGATTCCGAGCTCCTGATCCGGACGGAGCACCTGCAGGTCTTTCGCTACGCGCTTCCGGCCGGCAAGTCGATCCAGGAGCACACGGCGGCGGGCATGATGATCGTCCAGTGCATCGAGGGCGCCGTGGCCTTCACCGCGTTGGGCCGCGCGCAGACGCTCGCCGCCGGCGACATGCTCTACCTCGCGGACGCGGCGCCGCACGCGCTCGAAGCGCTCGCCGATTCGTCGCTGCTCGTCACGATCCTGCTGCACCGGGTTTAACTACGCGCAGTGAAGGCCCCGACGCGCGCGCGACGCAGGACCGAACTCACAGGCGACCCGCGCGACTACCTCAAGCCGGCGATGACGGCCGCTGCGCGCATCTGTCGCGAGCGTTACGAGCGATTCGGCTGCGCGGGCATGGCGTCGAAGATCAAGCGGTGGCGTTCGAGAAGATGGCAGCGGAATACAAGGCCGGCGAGCTCAAGCCGATCGTGCACTGAGCGGATGAACGACCCCCATGCTCGCTTCGCTCGCTGCCCCCGGTGGAGACGCAGCCAGTGGATCGGCACGGCCTGGCGCCGCTGGCATGGCGTCATTCGCGTGCTCGTCGCGGCATGGCTGCTGTACGCGCTGCCGGCGCTCGCGTTCGATCTCGAAGGCCACCGTGGTGCGCGCGGGCTCGCACCCGAGAACACGCTTGCCGCGTTTCGCCGCGCGCTCGAGATCGGCGTCACGACGATCGAGACCGACATCGCCGTCACGAAGGACCTCGTTCCCGTCATCAGCCACAACCCGAATCTGGTTCCCGAGCTCGTGCGCGATGCGACCGGCCGTTGGCTGCCGGCGGCCGGGCCGTCGATCCATTCGCTGACGCTCGCCGAGCTGCGGCAATACGACATCGGCCGCCTCAACCCGGCGACGAAGTACGCGCACCAGTTCCCCGAGCAGCAGCCGAGCGACGGCGAGCGCTTTCCGACGCTGCGCGAGTTGCTGCAGCTCGTTGCCAGGGCCAAAAAGCCGGTGCGGCTCAACATCGAGACGAAGATCACGCCCGACAACGCCGGCGACACCGTGGACGCCGCCACGTTCGTGCGCGTGATCCTCGACGAAGTGCAAGCGGCGAAGCTCGACGACCGCGTGACGATCCAGTCGTTCGACTGGCGGACCCTGCGCGAGGTGAAGCGCGTCGCGCCGCGCATGACGACGTCGTGCCTGACGATCGAGGCTGCGGGCATGAACACGATGGTCACCGACGCCGGCGGGCGCTCGCCCTGGCATGCGGGCCTGCGCGACGTCGACTACCCGTCGGTGCCCGCGCTCGTCGCCGCAGCCGGATGCGGCACGTGGTCGATGTACTTCCGGAACCTGACGCCGCCCTTGGTCGCCGACGCGCACGCGCGCGGAATCGCCGTCCTGCCCTGGACCGTCGACGAGCGCGGCGACATGAACCGGCTGATCGACATGCGCGTGGACGGTATCATCACCGACTATCCTGATCGCCTGCGGGACGTCGCAGCCGAGCGTCGGCTTTCGGTGCAGTAGCCGGCTGAACTTTTGCAACGACAGCGGCGTCGCAGCGAAACGAGCGTGCAGGCGCTTCCTGCGCGCAAAGCGCCGCGAAGTGCGAAACGCGGCGGGCAGTCCCACGAGCGCAAGCCAGCGCCAAGGAGGAGAATCATGCACGTCGATCGCCGCACGTTCCTCAAGTTCGCCGGCATGGCGGGCGCATCGGGACTCGCAAGGTGGCCGGGCGCGATTGCGTTCGCGTACGCGGCCGATCCCGAGACGCCGAGCGCGCCGAGCGTCATCGCCGGCAAGAGCCCGCAGATGATCGTCCACAACGCGAAGCTCGGCGTGATGGAGACGCCGCTCGCGCTGCTGCGCGAGCCGCACTTCACGCCGAAGGAGATCCTTTACAACCGGACGCACTTTCCGGTCGACGGCGCGGGACGCTGGGTCGCGACGACGGCGCCGATGGACGCGAAGACGACCGAGGAATGGACGATCCTCGTCTCCGGCCTCGTGCAGCGGCCGAAGACGATCCGCGTCCCGGACTTGGCGACGATGGACCAGGTCAAGCGGACGTCGGTGATGCAATGCGCCGGCAACGGCCGTTCGTATTACTGGGCGAAGGCGAAGACGCCGGGCTCCGGCTGGAAGCACGGCGGCATGGGCAACCTCGTCTGGGAAGGCGTGCCGCTGATGCCGCTTTTGAAGAGCCTCGAATTGAGCGTCGACGCGCGCGCGCTCTACCTGACCGCGAACGGCAAGGACGTGCCGCCGGTCGCGGGGGGTGCCGACATGATCAAGAGCTACAGGCTCGAGGCGCCGCAGCTCGACGACGCGATCCTCGCGCTCAAGCTGAACGGCGAGCCGATCCCGACGATTCACGGTGGGCCGGTGCGGCTGATCATTCCCGGCTACTACGGCAACATGAACGTCAAGTGGCTGACCGACCTGCTGTACACGGCCGAGGAATCGCCGAGCGCGATCATGCAGAAGACCTACCGTATGCCGATTCGCCCGGTCGAGCCCGGCAAGTTCACGACGCAGGACCTGACGCAGCAGAACAGCACGCCGACGTACGGCTTCGCGGTGATGAGCGTCGTCTTTTCACCGCTTGCGAACGAAACGGTGCGCGGCGGCGCCGTCGACCTCAAGGGCGTCGCGTGGAACGATGGTGTCGTGCCGCTGACGTCGGTGCGCGTGTCCGTCGACAAGGGCAAGTCGTGGCAGGAGACCGAGTTCGAGGCGCCCGACGGACCGTATGCCTGGTATCACTGGCAGCGGCGTGTCCAGTTGGACCCCGGCCCGCACGAGGTCTGGGTGCGCGCGATCGATGCATGGGGCCGCAGCCAGCCGATCGACGGCCTCGCGACGTGGAACCCTGGCGGATGGGACTGGCACGGCGTCGATCGGGTGGCGTTCACCGTCGCCTGAAGCCGATGCGTTCTGCCGCTGTCGTGCTCGCCGCGGGTTCGCTGCTGCTTGCTGCGGCGGACGCGGCGGCGGAGATTCGACTGCCCGAAGGTCCGGGGGCCGACCTGGTCTACGCCAAGTGTCGCACCTGCCACGACCTGCAATACGTCGTCGATGCGAAGGGATTGCTGCCGGCGCAATGGAAGGCCGTGATCGCCAGCATGCACGACTACGGCCTGACGGCTTCGAAGGAGGAAGACGAGCGACTTCTCCAGTACCTGACGGCGTATCTCGGCAAGAACCCGCCTCCCGCGGCGACGCCGGCACCGACGGCGGGCGCGACGACGACCGTCGACGGACAGGCGATCTACGCGCAGAACTGCGCGACGTGCCATGGACCCGGCGGTGAAGGCCAGCCGGGCCTCTATCCACCGCTCGCGCGCAATCCCGACCTCGCGCGCGACAACGGCGCATTCCCGGTGGCCGTCGTGCTGCACGGTCTCGAGGGTCCGATCGACGTTGCCGGCAACCGCTACGACCAGGCGATGCCGCCGTTCGGCCATCTGTCCGATGCCCAAGTCGCGGCGGTCGTCGGCTACGTCCAGCATGCGTTCGGCAACGCGGTGAGCGCGTCGCCGCCGATCACCACGGAAGTCGTCGCGCAGCAACGCGCGAGGGCGATGACGCCCGCGGCGGTGCATGCGTATCGCGCGAGCGCAGGACCCGCGAAGTAGCTGTCGCTACGCGCGACGTCGAAGCGACCGACCCACGGCAGCAGGCTTCGCGTTCACGGCGCCGCGCAGTCGTCGAGCGGCACCGCGAGCGCCTGCAGCACGTCGCCGGTCGCCTCGCGCGCGACGAATGCGACGAGCGTCGGATGAGTGCCGCGTTCGCGCGGAAGCGGCAGCGTCAACGTCGCATCGACGCGGCCGTCGCGTGACGTGCCGCCCGCGGCGCGCAGCGCGCGCACGACGTGATCGTGCACGATGCGAAGCCCGCGATTTTCGCCGCCCTTGATGTCGGAGACGAGCCCGCTGTCCGCGTACGCGACGAAAAGCTTCGCGGGGTCGGCTGCGCGATCCTCGACGCGGGCGTCGGCATGCACGACGACATCGTGCGCGCCGGGCGTTACGTCGACAGCGATCGTTGCACCGGCGTTCGCGTGCGCCGCGTCGTTGATCGCCCTGGCATTCGAGTCGCGCCACGACGCGTAATCGTGGCCCTGCAGCAGGATCTGCGGCGTGTAGACGAACGACGCGCCGTTCGCGCGCATCGCAGCGCGTTGGCGCGCGCTGAATTGCGGGCTGCCGAAACGATCCACCCAGCCTTGGCCATCCCAGTAATCGACATGAAACTCGAGCGCGATCGCGGATGCGTGCGTATCGCTCGCCTCGAAGCGGCCCGAAAGCCAGCGCTCGGCCGGCGGGCAACTGTCGCAGCCCTCCGACGTGTAAAGCTCGATCAACGGCCGCACGAGCGGACCCGTCGCTCCGTGACACATCGACGCCGCTTGGGCGTCGACGCCGGCGAGCGGCAGCACGAGCACCAGCACGAACGACAGGTAGCGCATTGCCTTCTCCTCGTGTGCGCCGGCGACGCACGCCGGTTACCGGGAGTCGCGGCAGCCGGCGGGAAACTTACGCGGGACGGTTGGCCGATATGCTACGCTGCCGTCCCCGGCGAGCGTTCCGACGCGCCATCCGACAACGGGAGGTACACGTGGGCCTGCTGCACATCATCTGGATGATCATCGTTGGCTTCATCGTCGGCGTCATTGCGCGCTTCGTCTACCCGGGCGCGATCGCGATGGGATTCTGGGCGACGGCGGCCGTCGGCATCATCGGCTCGCTGATCGGCGGCGTGATCGGCGGTCTCATCTGGCGTGCGCCCGACGGCAAGTTCCACCCGGCAGGCTTCATCCTGTCGATCATCGGCGCACTTGTCGTGCTCTGGCTGTACCTCAATTTCGTCGCCGCGAAGTAGCGCGCGACGGCGCGCCCGAAGCGCGCTTCTAGCCGAGATCGCCCGCTGGACCGAGGATCTGCTCGCGCAGTTCGCGGTAGCGCGGCAGTTGCGGCGGGTAGATGCAGACGTACTTGACCTGCGCCGCCTGCAGGCAGCGCTGCTTGATCGTCTCGAGCTTCTGGTCGCGCGGGTCGATCACCTGGTCGGGCTCCTTCGCATCGACGATCGCGACGATCGTCATGTCGCGGTCGCAGATCACGAAGCCGACGTGCTGGTTCGCGATCTTGCGGAATGCGCGAAGGCGCTCCATTCCCTGCGGTCCGATCTTCACCTGCAGCACGTCCGAGAGGCGCACGCGCGCGAACACTTCATGCCGCGGAAACGCCGCTTTGAGCAGCAGGAAGACGACGCTTTCGGCCTTCGACAGGAACCGTGGCCGCAACAGGTAGAGGCCGGGGACTTCGGCCGACGACAGGAGCCGCGTCGTCTCGCCCTCGGTCCACTGCGGCAGCGCCGTGGGGCCGTCGATCGCCGAGCGCGGCCCGGCCGGCGCCTCGCGGCTGCGTCGCATCAGACCCGCGACGATGACCGCGGCAAGCGTGATGACGGCGAAGCCGAAGACGAGGCCCGACGTCATCGGCGATCAGCGAACGGCGAGGCGTGAACGAGCGCGGCGGATACGAGCACGGCGGATGACCGTTGCATGAGCATTCGGACCTTTTCGACTTGCGCGGCCCGGGCCTAGTCTAAAGCATTTCCGTCGCCGAACGGCGTCGGTCACGCCGCGCAGCGCATGCAACGAGCATGAAACGTTGCGAAAAGTACAACGAGCGCCGGCTCTCCGGAAGAACGCGGGAATCAAAAAAAGAAGCCCGCGTTCCCGCGGGCCTCTTTCCTGCTGCTTTCGGCAACGGACCGAATTACATGTCCATGTCGCCCATGCCGCCCATGCCGCCACCGCCGGGCATTGCCGGCTTGTCGTCCTTCGGCAGCTCGGCGACCATCGCATCGGTCGTGAGCATCAGGCTCGCGACCGACGACGCGTTCTGCAGCGCGGTGCGCGCCACCTTCGTCGGATCGAGCACGCCCATCTCGACGAGATCGCCGTACTCACCGGTCGCGGCGTTCATGCCGAAATTGCCCTTGCCCTCGACGACCTTGTTCAGCACGACCGACGGCTCCTCGCCGGCGTTGCCGACGATCTGGCGCAGCGGCTCCTCGAGCGCACGCAGCACGATCTTGATCCCCGCCTCCTGATCGGCGTTGTCGCCCTTCAGGTTCTTGACGTTGGCACGTGCACGCAGATACGCGACGCCGCCGCCCGGGACGATGCCTTCCTCCACCGCCGCACGGGTGGCATGCAAGGCGTCTTCGACGCGCGCCTTCTTCTCCTTCATCTCGACTTCGGTCGCCGCGCCGACCTTGACGACCGCAACGCCGCCGGCGAGCTTCGCCACGCGCTCCTGCAGCTTTTCCTTGTCGTAGTCGGACGTCGCTTCCTCGATCTGCTTGCGGATGTTCTTGACGCGCGCTTCGATCGCCGCCTTCTCGCCGGCGCCGTCGATGATCGTCGTGTCTTCCTTCGCCGCTTCGACGCGCTTCGCGCGGCCCAGGTCCTTGAGCGACGCATTCTCGAGCTTGAGGCCGAGCTCTTCCGCGATGACCGTGCCGCCGGTCAGGATCGCGATGTCCTCGAGCATCGCCTTGCGACGATCGCCGAAGCCCGGCGCCTTGACGGCGACCGTCTTCAGGATGCCGCGGATGTTGTTGACGACGAGCGTTGCGAGCGCTTCACCGTCGACGTCCTCGGCGACGATCACGAGCGGACGGCCCGCCTTCGCGACCTGCTCGAGCACCGGCAGCAGATCGCGGATGTTCGAGATCTTCTTGTCGTGCAGCAGGATGTACGGATCCTCGAGCACCGACACCTGCTTGTCGGGATTGTTGATGAAGTACGGCGAGATGTAGCCGCGGTCGAACTGCATGCCCTCGACGAGGTCGAGCTCGTTCTCGAGGCCCTTGCCGTCCTCGACGGTGATGACGCCTTCCTTGCCGACCTTGTCCATCGCCTCGGCGATCGTCTTGCCGATCGACTCGTCGGCATTCGCCGAGATCGAACCGACCTGCGCGATTTCCTTGCTCGTCGAGCAGGGCTTGCTGATCTTCTTGAGCTCGTCGACGACGGCAAGAACCGCCCTGTCGATGCCACGCTTCAAGTCCATCGGATTCATGCCGGCGGCGACGTACTTCATGCCTTCCGAGATGATCGCCTGCGCGAGGACGGTCGCCGTCGTCGTGCCGTCACCAGCGACGTCCGACGTCTTCGACGCGACTTCCTTCACCATCTGCGCGCCCATGTTCTCGAACTTGTCCTTGAGCTCGATTTCCTTCGCGACCGACACGCCGTCCTTGGTGATCGTCGGCGCCCCGAAGCTGCGCTCGAGCACCACGTTGCGGCCCTTCGGGCCCAGCGTGATCTTGACGGCGTCGGCGAGGGTGTTCACGCCTCTCACCATCTTGTTGCGGACGTTTTCGCCGAAGCGAACGTCTTTGGCTGCCATGTTGAGTTCTCCTGATGCGAATTACGTGAGGGTGGGATCAGTCGACGATGCCGATGACGTCGTCTTCGCGCATGTGCAAGAGATCCTGTCCGTCCATCTTGAATTCCTGGCCGGAGTACTTGCCGAAGAG
>DATNGN010000074.1:0-8589 GCA_035605875.1 Casimicrobiaceae bacterium | reverse complement strand
TCCGACGGCACGACGCTGCAGGGCGCCATCGTCGATCTCGCGGCCGCGATGAGCAGGCAGATGGGGCGGACGATCGTCTTCGAATCGATTCCGTTCAACGCGCAGATTCCCGCGATGCAGGCGAAGCGCATCGACATCACGTTCACGATGATGAACGACACGCCCGAGCGGGAGAAGCTGCTCGACTTCGTCGACTTCTTCAATCTCGGCACGATGCTCCTGATCAAGAAGGGCAATCCCGAGCACGTCGAGAGCCTCGAGACGCTCTGCGGCAAGAAGGTATCGACGGTCCAGGGCTCGACACAGATCAAGCTCGTCGACGACGCGAGCGCGAAATGCACGACGCAGGGGAAGCCTTCGATCGAGAATCTGCAATACGCGCAACCGTCGGACGCGCGGCTCCAGGTGCAGACCGGGCACGTCGCTGCGTTCCTCGGCAACTCGCCGGTGATGGTCTATCTCGCGAAGACGGCGGGCGACGGCACGGTGTTCGACGTCGTCCGCAACCACGAATATCAGCCGGTGCCGCTCGGCATCGGCGTCGCGAAGACGAATACCGCCCTTCGCGACGCGCTGCAGAAGTCGCTCGACGCGCTGATCGCCGACGGCACCTACCGGAAAATCCTCGAGAAGCACGGCGTCGAAAACGGTGCGGTGAAATCGGCGACGATCAACGGCGGCGCGAACGCGAAGATCTAGGCGGGACCGCAAGGCACCGATTGCGAGCCGCGGGTCCCCTCCCCGTTCCGAATGACGCGCGTCGTCCCGCTCCGGCGCCCCGGGTTGTGGCTCGCCAGCGCGGTCGTCGTGGTTTTCGTGGCACTCGTCGCGCTGTCGGTGTTCCGCAATCCGAACATCCGCCATGGCGTCATCGCGCAGTACCAATTCGCGCCAGCGATTTTGCGCGGCCTCGAATTGACCGTGGTGCTCGCGCTGCTGGCCGCGGCGATCGGCGTCGTGCTCGGCGTCCTGCTCGCCGTCATGCGCATCTCGTCGTCGGCAATTCTGCGCGTCGCGAGCGCCGGCTACATCTGGCTCGTCCGTGGCACGCCGCTGCTCGTGCAAATCCTGATCTGGGGCAACCTCGCGCTGCTGTTCGAATACCTGGGACCGTTTCGCACGAACGACGTGATGACCCCGTTCGTCGCATCGGTGCTCGCGCTCGGCCTGAACGAAGCGGCGTACATGGCGGAAATCGTCCGCGCCGGCATTCTCGCCGTCGACCGCGGCCAGGTCGACGCGTCGCTTGCGCTCGGGATGACGCGCGCGCTCGCGATGCGCAGGATCATTCTGCCGCAGGCGCTGCGCGTGATCGTGCCGCCCGCCGGCAATCAGTTCATTTCGCTTCTGAAGGCGACGTCGCTCGTCTCGGTGATCGCCGGCGGCGATCTGCTGACGGCCTCCGAAAACATCGCGTCGGCGAACCTGCATACGATCGAGCTGATGCTCGTTGCGACGTTCTGGTACCTCGTGCTGACGACGATCACGAGCATCGCGCAGCACGTCGCCGAACGGCGCCTCGGCCGCGCCCATGCGAGCGCGCATGGCGCACGCTGAACGGGATGCCGGCACGATGGTTCGCGCGCGCGGCGTGCGCAAGCGCTTCCGGCGCACGGAGGTGCTGAAAGGCGTCGACCTCGACGTCGCGGCCGGCGAGGTGCTGTGCCTGATCGGTCCGTCGGGATCGGGCAAGAGCACCTTCCTTCGCTGCGTCAATCATCTCGAGCAGATCGACGGCGGCCGCCTCTATGTCGACGGCGAACTCGTCGGCTATCGCGAGCAGGGCGACGTGCTGTACGAAATGCACGAGCGCGACGTGTGCCGGCAACGCGCGGCGATCGGCATGGTGTTCCAGCGTTTCAACCTGTTCCCGCACATGACGGCTCTCGAGAACATCGTCGAAGCGCCGATCCGTGTGCGCCGCGAGCCGAAGCGCGAGGTGCTCGCTCGTGCCGAGGCGCTCCTCGCGCGCGTCGGGTTGGCACGGAAAGCGAACGCCTATCCGTCGCAACTGTCCGGTGGACAGCAGCAGCGCGTCGCGATCGCGCGGGCGCTTGCGATGCAGCCGAAGCTCATGCTGTTCGACGAGCCGACGTCGGCGCTCGATCCCGAGCTCGTCGGCGAAGTGCTCGCGGTCATGCGCGTGCTTGCAGACGACGGAATGACGATGATCGTGGTCACGCACGAGATGGCGTTCGCGCGCGAAGCCGGGCACCGGATCGCGTTCATGGACGACGGCGCCATCGTCGAATCGGGCACTCCGCGCGAATTGCTGTCCCAGCCCGCGCACGAACGCACGCGCGCATTTCTCTCGCGGCTGCTCGCGCGGCCCGCACATTGACCCGATGGCCACCAAACTCGTTCTGCTCGGCACCGGCGGCGGGCCGATGCCCAAAATCACGCGATCGGCGCCCGCCAACGCGGTCGTCGTCGACGCTGCCACGTACATCGTCGATTGCGGCAACGGCGTCGCGCGGCAGATGGCGCGCGCACGACTGCCGTTCCGGTCGCTCCGCGCGGTCTTCGTCACGCACCACCATTCGGATCACAACGCCGACTTCGGGAACCTGTTCCTGCTGCTGTGGGCGGGCGGTCTCGACCAACCGGTCGACGCGTTCGGGCCGCCGCCGCTTCGTGCGATGACCGACCAGTTCCTCGCACTCAATGCATACGACATCGGAACGCGCATCGCCGACGAAGGCCGCCCGCCGCTCGCACCGCTCATCCGCGCGCACGACATCGATGCGCCGGGCGAGGTCTACCGCGACGAGCGCGTGCGCGTGACCTGCGCGCTGGTCGAGCACCCGCCCGTCGTGCCGGCCTTCGCGTTCCGCTTCGACACGCCCGACCGCTCGATCGTGTTCTCGGGCGATACCGCGCGGTGCGCTGCGCTCGTCGAACTCGCGCGCGGTGCCGACGTCCTCGTGCACGAAGTGCTGCACGAGCCGTCGCTCGACGGCATCTGCACGAATCTGCCCAACGCCACGCGGCTGCGGCGCCACCTGCTCGACAGCCATACGACGCACGACCAGGTCGGGCTCGTCGCGCGCGAGGCGGGCGTCGAGGTCCTCGTGCTGAACCACTTCGTCCCCGCCGACACCGTGGCGCCGAAGACGTGGCACGACGCGGCCGCTCGTCACTTCGGCGGCAGAATCGTCGTCGGCGAAGACCTCATGGAGCTCTGAAGCGCTGTAGACTGGCGGCCACCTGATCGTCGCCCTGGAGGGAGGGATGGCCGGCAGGACCACGAAGGCCGTGAAGTCGAAGGCGGGCACCCCGAAACGGGCGGCAAAGTCCGCGGCGAAGAAGGTCGCGGCCCGCAAACCGGCGACGACGCCGCGCGCGGCGAAGAAGATCGCCGTGAAGCCAGCGCCGAAGCCGAAGCGGAAGACGCCCGCGAAGACGACGTCGCGCCGCACGCGAAGCGGAACCGCGGGTCGCGCGCAGGCGCTGGCGATCAAGACACCGTCCGCACGCGAGCTCCTCGTGTTGCGCGATGCCGAACTCGCGCTCGTCGGCGCGATCCAGCGCGGCGTCGTCACCAGGCTCGGCTTCCGGGAGATCGTCGACGTCGTCGGCGACATGCTCCGCGAGTTTTTCCGCACCGAGGATCTGGGCATTTCGTGGTTCGACGAGCAGGCCAACCTGGCTCACATGCTCTACGTGTACGAGCACGGGCGCCGAATCTCGCTCGACCCCGTCGCGCCGAAGCCGGGCGGCATCTACGAGACGATGCGCAAGACGCACCTGCCCGTCGTCATCCCGAACGTCGCGAGGGAGCCGCGGTATGGCGCAACGGTGCCCGGCACGGATGCGTGCAAGTCGATGATGGTCGCGCCGGTCTTCGTCGGCGACCGCCTGCGCGGCGACATCAGCATCGAGAACCACGAGCGCGAGAACGCGTTCGGTCCCGAGGACGCGCGCCTTTTGACGAGCGTCGCGGCGTCGCTCGGCGTCGCGCTCGAGAGCGCGCACCTGTTCGACGAGACGCAGCGGCTGCTCAAGGAAACCGACCAGCGAAACGCCGAGCTCGCGGTCATCAACAGCATCCAGCAGGGTGTCGCCGCCAAGCTCGACTTCCAGGCGATCGTCGATCTCGTCGGCGACAAGCTGCGCGAGGTGTTTCGTGTCGACGACATCGGCATCCGCTGGTTCGATCATGCGAACCGGGTGGTCCATTATCTCTACGAGTTCGAACATGGGCGGCGCCTCACGATTCCGCATGCCTCGCCGCCGACCTGGGACGCGCTGATTGCGCGACGCGAGCCCCGCGTGCACAACACGCAGGCGGAAGTCGCCGCGATGGGCGTCGTGCCCGGCACCGATACGTCGCTGTCCGTGGTATCGGTCCCGATCATCGGCAGTGACCGCGTCATCGGTGGCATCACGATCGAGAGCTTCGAGCGCGAGTACGCGTTCGGCGAGTCGGATATCCGGCTGCTGATGACGGTCGCCTCGAGCATGGGTGTCGCGCTCGAGAACGCGCGGCTCTTCCACGAAACGCAGCGGCTGCTCAAGGAAAGCGACCAGCGCGCCACGGAGCTGGCGGTGATCAACAGCGTCCAGCAGGGCATGGCGGCGAAGCTCGAATTCCAGAGCATCGTCGATCTCGTCGGCGACAAGCTGCGCGAAGTGTTCACGATCGGCGACATCGGGATCGGCTGGCACGATGAGAAGACGAATCTCAGCCACTACCTCTATGCATACGAGCACGGCGAGCGGCTGACGCTTGCGCCCACGACGCCGGTGCCGGGCGGCCTGTTCGAGACGATGAAGCGGACGCGACAGCCGCTCGTCCTGAATACCGCCGCGGAATACGCGCAAATGCCGGGCGGTGCGGTGCCGGGCACCGACAGCAGCAAGTCGCTGGTCGCGGTGCCGATCGTCAGCAGCGATCGCGTTCTCGGCAACATCAGGATCGAGAACTACGAGCGCGAGCACGCGTTCAGCGATGCGGACATCCGCCTGTTGACGACGATCGCCGCGTCGCTCGGCAATGCGCTCGAGAACGCGCGCCTTTTCGCGGAAACGCAGCGGCTGCTCAAGGAAACCGAACAGCGCGCGGCGGAGCTGGCGGTCATCAACAGTGTGCAGCAGGGATTGGCGGCCGAGCTCGACTTCCAGGCGATCATCGATCTCGTCGGCGACAAGATCGCACAGATCTTCGGCATCGGCGACATGGCGATCGGGCTTTACGATCGCGCCCGCAACCTGCTTTCGATGCCCTACTTCCTCGAGCACGGTGCGCGATTCCCCGTCGAGCCGATGCAGCTCGACATCGGATTCGCCACGCATGTCATCCGCACCGGTCGACCGCTCATCATCAACCGCGAGATGGACCGCTGGAAGAAGCAGCTTGGCACGCGAAATATCGGCGACCCCGATCCCGCGACGCCGGTGGAACAGAGCTACGCCGGCGTGCCGATCCTGATCGGCGGCGAAGCGCGCGGCCTGGTGGCGCTCTATGGGCTCGTCGAAGACGCGTTCGACGATTCGGCCGTGCATTTGCTGACGACGCTGGCCAACACGATGAGCGTCGCTCTCGAAAATGCGCGCCTCTTCGATGAGACGCAGCGGCTGCTTAAGGAAACGGAGCAGCGTGCGGCCGAGCTCGCCGTGATCAACAGCGTCCAGCAGGGACTCGCGGCCGAGCTCGACTTCCAGGCAATCATCGATCTCGTCGGCGACAAGATCGCGGAGGTGCTCCATACGTCGAGCATGTCGATCGCACTCTACGAACGACGCGGCGACGTGCTGACGTTCCCGTATTACCTCGAGGACGGCAAGCGCTTTTCGGTCGAGTCGTCACCGCTGCAAGGCGGATTGACCGGCGAGGTCATCCGCAGCGGCAAGCCGCTGATGGTCAATCAGGAGCTCGTGCGACGGGCGCACGCGCTTGGTGCCCGCATGATCGGCGATCCATCGAGGCCGACGGTCGACGGAAGCTATCTCGGCGTCCCGGTGATGAAGGGCGGTGCGGCGACTGGCGTGATCGCACTCTATTCCGATCACGAAAATGCCTTCACCGATGCGGACCTGCGCCTTTTGACCACGCTCGCGAACACGATGAGCGTGGCCCTCGAGAACGCGCGGCTCTTCGACGAGACGCAGCGGCGAACACGCGAGACGGCAGCGCTCGCCGAAGTGGGACGCGACATCTCGTCGACGCTCGACTTGAAGCGCGTCATGGACCGCATCGCGCATCATGCGAAAGAGCTGCTCCATTGCGACAACAGCGCGATCTTCCTGTCGACGCGGGAAGGCGTCTATCGCGCGATCGTCGCGATCGGAAGCATCGCCGAGCAGGTCGGCGCCACCGAGATCGAGCCCGGCGTGGGCATCATCGGCGGCATTCTCGCGGCCGGCCGCGCCGAATTCGTGAACGACACGGGGTCCGATCCGCGCGCGATCCAGATACCGGGTACCGAGCTCGAGCAGAACGAGCGGCTGATGGTCGCGCCGCTGATGGCCGGCAATACGGCGAAGGGCGCGATGGCGGTCTGGCGCACAGGCGGGCAAGTATTCGACCAGGCGGAGCTCGACTTCCTGGTGGGGCTGTCGCAGCAGGCGGCGGTTGCGATCGAGAACGCGCGCCTCTTCGATGAAACGCGCCAGGCACTGGAGCAGCAGACCGCCACCGCGGAGGTGCTGCAGGTGATCAGCGGCTCGGTGGCGAACGCCGCGCCGGTCTTCGACAAGATTCTGGACAGTTGCGAGCGTCTCTTCGACAGCGAGCAACTCGGGATCTTCGTCGTCGGCGACGATGGCGAGGTGCGCGTCGCCGAATGGCGCGGATCGGCGTTCGACGCCGTGCGTGGCGTCGATCACATGCCGTTGGAGGAGACGTTCACCGGCCAGGCGATCCGCGAACGGCGCACGCTGCACGTTCCAGACGCGGCATCGATCACGCACGCGCATGAAAGCGCACGCCGCGCGGTCGAAGCGCTCGGCAACTATTCCGCTGTCTACAGTCCGATGCTGTGGGAAGGACGCGGAATCGGCGCGATCTGCGTGTTCCGGCAGCCGCCGCGTGCGTTCAGCGACAAGGAAGCCGCGCTGCTCGGCACGTTCGCCGACCAGGCCGTCATCGCGATCCAGAACGCACGCCTCTTCCGCCAGTCGCAGGAGGCGCGCGCGGCCGCTGAAGCGGCGAACGAGGCGAAGAGCTCGTTCCTCGCGACGATGAGCCACGAGATCCGCACGCCGATGAATGCGGTGATCGGCATGAGCGGGCTTCTGCTCGACACGACGCTCGACGTCGAGCAGCGCGACTACGTCAACACGATCCGCGACTCGGGCGATGCGCTGCTGACGATCATCAACGACGTCCTCGACTTCTCGAAGATCGAGGCCGGCCGCATGGACATCGAGGTGCAGCCGTTCGACCTGCGCGAGTGCGTCGAATCGGCGCTCGATCTCGTGAGCGCCCGTGCCGTCGAGAAGCGCCTCGAGCTCGCCTACGTGTTCGAGGGCGACGTGCCGCGCGCGATCAAGGGCGACGTGACGCGGCTGCGTCAGATCGTTCTGAATCTGCTGTCGAACGCGGTCAAGTTCACCGATGCCGGCGAAGTCGTCCTGACCGTCACGTCGAAGCCGCTCGACGACGATCGCGTCGAGCTCACGTGCGCGGTGCGCGACACCGGCATCGGCTTGTCCGCCGAGGCGATGAGCCGGCTGTTCCAGTCGTTCTCGCAGGCCGATTCGTCGACGACGCGCAAGTACGGCGGCACGGGGCTGGGCCTTGCAATCAGCAAGCGCCTCGCGGAGCTGATGGGCGGCCGCATGTGGGCGGAAAGCGACGGTCCCGGCACTGGCTCGACGTTTTACGTGAGCATCGTCGCGCCGTTCGCCGAGCTGTCGACGGCGCGCCAGCGCGAGTTCGTCGGCGTGCAGCCTTCGCTTTCGGGCAAGCGCGTGCTCGTCGTCGACGACAACGCGACGAACCGCCGCGTGCTTTCGCTGCAAACCGCGAAATGGGGCATGACGCCGCAGGCGACGGCGTCGCCGCAGGAAGCGCTGCGCTGGCTCGGCGACGGGCAGGCGTTCGACCTCGCGATCGTCGACATGCACATGCCGGAGATGGACGGTGTCGGACTGGCGCGCGAAGTGCGAGCGCGCAGGCCTGCGCTGCCGCTCGTGCTCGCGAGCTCGCTCGGACGCCGCGAAGTCGGGGAGAGCGAGACGCTCTTCGCCGCGTTCCTGACGAAGCCGATCCGCCAGTCGCAGCTCTTCGATACGCTCGTCGGCCTCTTCGGAAGCGATTCGGGACCGGCCGCAGCGCCGGCGCCGACGACTCCGCGCATCGACGGCGAGCTCGCAGCACGGCATCCGCTGCGCATCCTGCTCGCCGAGGACAACGTCGTGAACCAGAAGCTCGCGCTGCGCCTGCTGCAGCAGATGGGCTATCGCGCCGATCTCGCGTCGAACGGCATCGAGGCGGTCGAGTCCGTGCAGCGTCAGACATACGACGTCGTGCTGATGGACGTGCAGATGCCGGAAATGGATGGGCTCGACGCGGCGCGCGAGATCTGCGCGCGCCTGGCCGCGCACGAGCGGCCGCGGATCGTCGCGATGACGGCGAACGCGATG
>DATNGN010000073.1:0-11262 GCA_035605875.1 Casimicrobiaceae bacterium | reverse complement strand
GCCGCGAGTCCGCGCGGGGACGCGGGGCCCGGCCCGTTCGAGCTGCTGGCTGCGCGGAAGCTTCTCGAAGGTGAAATCGCGGCACTCGCCGCACGCAATGCGCGACCGCACCATGTCGAGGCGTTGCAGCGCAGCGTGGCGCGACTCGAGCGGCATCTCGACGATTTCGCGACACGCGAGGCCGAGGACCGTGGCTTCCATCTGCTGCTCGCGAAGGCGACCGGCAACGGCTCGCTCGAGCTCGTTGTCGAAGGCTTGTGGAACCAGCGCGCCGAGCTGTGGGGCCGGCTCCAGCGCCATTTCCACACGAACGATCTCGCCGAGCGCACGATCCGCGATCATGCCGCGATCGCCGACGCGGTCAAGGCGAAGAATCCCGCAGGCGCGCGCGCGGCGATGCACCGGCATCTTTCGCGCGTGACGCGTGAGTTCCAGCGCGGCGTCGATCAAACGGCGGCGTCGAAATCGACGGGCGGCAAGCCCAATCACAGGAGGACGTAAATGAAACGCAGCAGCGTGCATTCGCAGAGTCGGCGTCGTGCAGCGCAACGGATCACGGCGATTGCCGCCGCGACCGCGGCGGCAATCGCGTTCGGCATCACGGGGGCGTCGGCACAAAGCCCCGTGTCGATCAACGTCGTCGACGTGGCCGGCGACCTCGCGTTGACGCAGGACGCGATCCAGAACTTCGCGAACAAGAATCCGAAGCTCGTCTCGAAGGTCAACTTCACGAAGGCGCCGGCGCCCGAGCTGCCGGCCAAGCTGAAGGCGATGCAGGCGGCGAATCGCAGCGACATCGACCTCGTGCTGACCGGCACCGATTTCCTCGCCGCCGGCATCGAGCAGGGTCTGCTGATCAAGATCCTGCCCGATCACAGCGCGAAATTCCCGAACCTGATGCAGAACTATCAGCCGGCCGCCGCGAAGATGCAGGAGCTTGCCGGCGATTACGGCATCGAGGTCGCGTTCATGCCGGCGGGGCCGCTGCTCGAGTACAACCCCGACAAGGTCAAGCAGGTTCCGACGACGCCGCAGGAGCTCCTTGCCTGGTGCAAGGCGAATCCGAACCGCCTGATCTACGCGCGACCGGCGAATTCTGGCCCGGGCCGCACGTTCGTGATGGGCCTGCCTTACATTCTCGGCGACAAGGATCCGAAGAATCCGGCGAGCTGGGACAAGACGTGGGCGTATCTCAAGGAGCTCAACAGCTGCATCGAGTACTACCCGAGCGGCACCGGCGCGGTGATGAAGGAGCTCGGCGAAGGCTCGCGCGACATGACGGTGACGATGACCGGCTGGGATCTGAATCCGCGCATCCTCGGCATCGTGCCGAAGTCGTACAAGGTGGCGCCGTTCCAGCACATGACGTGGGTCAACGACGCCCACTACATGGTGATTCCGAAGGGCGTGCCGGCGGACAAGGTCAACGTGGTCCTCGACCTGATGGCCTACATGCTGAAGCCCGAGGCGCAGGCGCTCACCTACGACAAGGGCTACTTCTATCCGGGTCCCGCGGTCAAGAACGTGCCGCTGTCGATGGCGCCGAAGGAAAGCCAGGAGCTGATCAAGGAATACGGACGTCCCGAGTACGACAAGTGGCTGAAGGAGTTCCCGCACACGCAGTCGCTGGAGGCCAAGGGGCAGGTCGAGATGTTCCGGATCTGGGATCAGCAGGTCGGCGCAGCGAAGACCAAATAAGGGCGTCCCCTCACCGACCCTCTCCCTGCCTCGCGGGGAGAGGGCGTGTTCGAGTCTGATCATGAAGCATGATTTCAGCGAGCTGCGCCTCGACCGCGTGACGCGGCGCTTCGCGGGCTCCGGCGGCAATGCGTTCAATGCGCTGAACGACCTGACGCTCACCGTACGGCGCGGCGAATTCATCGCGCTGCTCGGTCCTTCCGGCTGCGGCAAGTCGACGGCGCTCAACTGCATCGCGGGGCTGCTGCCGCTGTCGGGCGGAACGATCCGCCTCGACGACACGCGAATCGACACGCTGCCGCCCGAGCGTCGCGGCTTCGGCATGGTGTTCCAGAATTACGCGCTGTTCCCGCACATGAGCGTCGTGAAGAACATCGGGTTCGGCTTGCGGATGCGCGGGATGACGCAGGCCGACGCGGCGCCGCGCATCGCGAATGCGCTGCGCCTCGTGCAGCTCACCGGACAGGAGAGCAAGCTGCCGGGCCAGCTGTCGGGCGGTCAGCAGCAGCGTGTCGCGATCGCGCGTGCGATCGTCATCGAGCCGCCGCTGATCCTGATGGACGAGCCGTTGTCGAATCTCGATGCGAAGCTGCGGCTCGAGACGCGTTCCGAGATCCGGCGCATCCATCGCGAGCTTGGACGCGCGACGATCTACGTGACGCACGACCAGGACGAGGCGCTGTCGCTCGCCGACCGGATCGTCGTCATGAAGGACGGCGTCGTGCAGCAGATCGGCACGCCCGAGGAGGTTTACGCACAACCGGCGAACATTCATGTCGCGCGCTTCATGGGCTACCGCAACGTGATCGAGCTGCCGGTGACGAGCGAGCGCGATGGGCGCGTGACGCTCGAGGCACCCGACATGCGTTTGACCGGCGTCGCGAAGCTGCCCCTCGACGGCGGACGCGCGCTCGTCGCGATGCGGCCCGAGGAGATCACGATCGCAAGCGAGCCGGCCGCAACGAACGTGATCGGCGGGCGCGTCGACAGCGTCGAGTACGGCGGCCGCGACTCGCTCGTCGAAGTCGTCACGTCCTCCGGCGCGCGGCTGCACGTGCGCGCGGCCGGGAAGGTCAGCCCGGGCGCGAACGTGTTCGTGCACGTGCCGCCCGAGCGCGTGCTCGTCTATCCGGGCGAAGCGCAATGATCCACGCGCAGGCTCGCGTCGCCGGCTTCGACAAGGCGCTGCTCTTCGTCGTGCCGGCTGCGCTGTTCATGCTGCTGCTCTTCGTCTACCCGTTCGTCTACGGCCTCGTGCTGTCGTTCGAGCCGAAGGACGGCGGCGCGCTCGCGAACTATCACAAGTTCTTCTCGTCGTCGCGCCTGTGGCCGACGGTCGGCACGACGCTGAAGCTCGCGCTGCCGGCGACGATCATCAACGTGTTCGTCGCGCTGCCGATCGCCTACCGGATGCGCGTTCGCTCGCGCTGGCAGCGCGTGCTGACGACGCTGCTCGTCGTGCCGATCACGCTCGGCACCGTGCTGATCGCCGAAGGGATGCTGACGTACTTCGGGCCGCGCGGCTGGCTCGCGCAGTTCCTGCAGGTGACGCACCTCTACGACGGGGCGATCCGCCTCACGCACAACTACTGGGGCGTGCTGATCTCGCTCGTGATCTCCGGCTTTCCGTTCGCGTTCCTGCTGATCCTGTCGTACATCACCGGCATCGACCCGGTCCTCGCGCGCGCGGCGTCGACGCTCGGCGCCGACCGGAAGGCGCAGTTCCGGCACATCTACCTGCCGCTCCTCGCCCCGGGGCTCGCGATGTGCTTCTGCCTCGCGTTCGTGCAGGCGTTCTCGGTGTTCCCGTCGGCGGTGCTGCTCGGCGCGCCCGCGGGACCGACGCGCGTGATCTCGATCGCCGCGTACGAGGCGGCGTTCGAGCAATACGATTACTCGCTCGCGTCCGCAATCGCGATGATCATGGGGGCCGTGCAACTCGTGATCGTCGCCTTCGTGCTGTCGCTGCGCGGCTGGTTCTACAAAGGGCCGGTGACCGGCGGCAAGGGCTGAAGCGTGGACAACGCGACGATCGCTCCGCACCGGCTCCCCGCGATTCCGTCGATTCGCGCGTCGCGCGGCAACGCGGTCGCCGAGCGTGCGTGGCGGGCGCTGCTGCTCGGCCTGATCACGCTCTTTCTCGTCAACATCGCTCTGATGATCGCCGCGGTCGCGACCAATTCGTTCGCGAGCCGCTGGCTCGGCACCTGGCTGCCGCAGGGATGGACGAGCTCGTGGTACGTCGACGCGTGGAAGGAGTTCCAGCTCGCGTCGATCCTGTGGGTCACCGTCGAGGTCGTCGTCGCCGTCGTCGTGCTGTCGCTCGTACTCGGCGTGCCCGCTGCGTACACGCTCGCACGGCGCGAGTTTCGCGGCAAGCGCGCGCTGATGCTGCTGTTCCTGCTGCCGCTGATGGTGCCGCCGATCACGTACGGCATTCCGCTCGCCACCGTGCTCTACCAGACCGGGCTTGGCGGCACGCTTCTCGGTGTAATTCTCGCGAACCTGATTCCCGCGGCGCCGTTCGTCATCCTCGTGATGACGCCGTTCATCGAGCAGATCGACCCGAACCTCGAGGCCGCCGCGCGCGTCTTCGGCGCGAACACCTGGCGGACGTTCGTGCACGTCCTCGTGCCGCTGCTCGGTCCCGGCATTCTCGCCGCGTCGCTCCTCGTGCTCGTCCGCACGATCGCGCTCTTCGAGCTCACGTTCCTGACCGCGGGACCCGACTCGCAGACGCTCGTCGTCGCGCTGTATTACGCGGTGTTCGCCGCCGGCGTTCGCGCGCCGCAATCGGTCGACGCGATGGCGATGATCTACATGGCCGTGACGCTCGTCTGGCTGCTGATCGCGCTGCGCTTCGTCAATCCGACGCAGCTCGTCTCGCGCGTCAAGGAACATCCGCAAACGGCGTAGCTTGCGCAACGCCGCATGACGTTCATGGCCCGTCTCGATCTTTCGACGCTCGATCGCCTGCCTCCCGACATCGCAACGCCGCGATACGCGGTCCGCGATACCGGCATCGGCATCGTTCATCTCGGCATCGGCGCCTTTCATCGCGCGCATCAGGCTGTCTACACCGACGATGCGCTCGCGCATGCCGGCGGCCGCTGGGGCATCTGTGGCGTGAGCCTGCGCTCGCCGGGCGTTCGCAACCGGATGACGCCGCAAGACGGCCTGTATACGTCGATCGGCAAGAGCCCGGAGGGGATTCGCCGTCGGATCATCGGCAGCGTCCGCGAAGTGCTGTTCCATGCGGAGCAGCGCGCCGCGGTGATGCAGCGGCTGATTGCGCCCGAGACGCGCGTCGTGTCGTTGACGGTCACCGAGAAAGGGTATTGCCACGAGCCCGCGACAGGTCGGCTCGACGTTCGGCATCCCGACATCGCGCACGATCTCGCATCGCTTGACGAGCCGCGCAGCGTGCCGGGGCTGCTCGTCGCGGCGTTCGCCGAGCGGCGGCGCATCCACGGGACGCCGCTGACGGTCGTCTGCTGCGACAACCTGACGCAGAACGGCGGACTCGTCCTCGGCGTCGTGACGACGTTCGCGAACCTGGTCGACCCATCGCTGGCCGAGTGGGTGAGCCGCGAGGTTGCGTTTCCATCGACGATGGTCGATCGCATCGTGCCGGCGACCACCGGCCGCGACATCGGCGAGAACGATCGCGCGCTGTCCGTGCACGACGACGCGCCGGTCGTGCACGAGCCGTTCATCCAGTGGGTGATCGAGGATCGCTTCGCGGCAGGCCGGCCGGCGTGGGAGGCGGGCGGCGCGCTGTTCGTGCCCGAGGTCGATGCCTACGAGGCGATGAAGCTGCGGCTTCTGAACGCGAGCCACTCGGCGTTCGCGTATCTCGGCTTTCTCGCCGGATACGAATACGTCTACCAGGTCGCGGCGCAGCCCGACTTCGTTGCCTACATGCGTCGCTTCACCGCCGACGAAGTGACGCCGACGCTCGTGCCGCCGCACGGCGTCGATCTCGCCGACTATCGTGACGCGCTCGTGCGGCGCTTCGCGAATCCGGCACTGCCGCATCGTACGCAGCAGATCGCCATGGACGGCTCGCAGAAGTTGCCGCAGCGCATCCTCGCCACCATTCGCGACGATCTCGCCGCCGGGCGCGGCATCGCACTCGCGGCGCTGGCGGTCGCGGGATGGATGCGCTACGTCTACGGCGAAGACGAGCAGGGCCGCAAGGTCGACGTGTCCGACCCGCTGGCCTCGACCTTCGCCTCGCTCGCTTCCCGGCATCGCGGCGATCCGAAGGCGTTCGCGCAGGCGCTCTTCGCCATTCACTCCATCTTCGACGAGGACCTGCAGAACGAGCCGCGCTTCATCGCGCCCGTCGTGCGCTGGCTGGAGACGCTGTTTTCATTCGGCGCCGCGAAAACCGTCGCGAAGGCCATTGCGTGATTCCCATCGACCTCCATCCCGACCGCCTCTTCCCTGCCGAGCCGGCTTCGCGCCGGCTTGCGCGCACGCTCTACGAGACGGTGCGCAGCCTGCCGATCGTCAGCCCGCACGGACATACCGATCCCGCGTGGTACGCGGACAACGAGCCGTTTCCCGATCCGTCGGCGCTTCTCATCGTTCCCGATCACTACGTGTTCCGGATGCTCTACAGCCAGGGCATTCCGCTCGAGGCGCTTGGCGTTGCGCGCCGCGACGATGCGTCGGCGAACCCGCCCTACGATGCGCGCGCGATCTGGCGCCTGTTCGCGGCGAACTATCACCTGTTTCGCGGCACGCCCACGCGGCTTTGGCTCGATCACGCGTTCCATACGGTCTTCGGCATCGACGAGCGCCTGACGCCCGAGAGCGCCGATCGCTATTTCGACCGGATCGACGCGTGCCTTCGCGACGACGCATTCCGCCCGCGCGCGCTCTTCGTGCGCTTCGACATCGAGGTGATCGCGACGACCGAGTCACCGCTCGACGCGCTCGCACATCACCGCGCGATTCGCGAAAGCGGCTGGAACCGGCGCGTCGTCACCGCGTATCGGCCCGACCCGGTCGTCGACCCGCAGTTCGACGGCTTCGCGACGAACGTTGCGCAGTTCGGCCAGCTGACGGGAGAGAACACGTCGACGTGGAGCGGGTATCTCGCGGCGCATCGGACGCGCCGTGCATTCTTCAAGTCGATGGGCGCGACGTCGACCGATCACGGCCATCCGACCGCGCAAACCGCGGATCTCGACGCGGCGCAATGCCAACGGCTGCTTGATCGCGCGCTGGCCGGAACGATCGACGCGGCCGAGGCCGAGCTGTTTCGCGCGCAGTTGCTGACCGAAATGGCGCGGATGAGCGTCGACGACGGTCTCGTCATGCAGATTCATCCGGGCGCGTTTCGCAACCACAATCCGCAGGTATTCGCGCGCTTCGGACGCGACAAGGGTGCCGACATTCCGATGCGCACCGACTACGTGCATGCACTGAAGCCGATGCTCGACGACGTCGGCAACGAGCGTGCGCTGACGATCATCCTGTTCACGCTCGACGAGACGACGTATTCGCGCGAGCTCGCGCCGCTCGCCGGTCACTATCCGACGCTGAAGCTGGGCCCCCCGTGGTGGTTCCACGACAGCTTCCAGGGGATGGTTCGCTTTCTCGAGCAGGCGATCGAGACGGCGGGCTTTGCGAACACCGCCGGGTTCAACGACGATACGCGCGCGTTCCTGTCGATTCCCGCGCGCCACGATGTCTGGCGCCGCGTGGTGTGCCGCTTCCTCGCCACCGCCGTCGTCGAGCATCGCCTTGGCGAGGACGAGGCGATGGAACTCGCGCCAGCGCTCGCGCGCGATCTCGCCAAGGCCGCCTACAAGCTGTAAGCGCGCGACGATCTTGCGTTCGCGTTCAGGATGAAGCAGACGTCATTCGCGCTCGCGCGAATCGAGGATGATCGTCACCGGCCCGTCGTTGACGAGTGCGACCTGCATCTGTGCACCGAACACGCCGCGCGGCACCGGCTTGCCGAGGCGCTGTTCGAGGGCCGCGACGAACGCCGCGAACATCGGCCGCGCGAGCGCGGGCGCGGCGGCGTGCGACCATGACGGCCGGTTGCCCTTGCGCGTCGACGCGTACAGCGTGAACTGCGAAACGGCGAGCACGTCGCCGTCGACGTCGCGGACCGCCCGATTCATGACGCCGTCGTCGTCATCGAAGATGCGCAGATCGACGAGCTTGCGCGCGAGCCAGTCGCTGTCGTCCGGGCCGTCCTCGGTTGCGACGCCGACGAGCACGAGCAGGCCGCGGCCGATCGCCGCGACGACGTTGCCTTCGACTTCGACGCGTGCTGCACGCACGCGCTGGACGAGCGCTCTCACGGGCTAGGGCGTGCGCACCACCTTCCGCTCGACCTGCACGAGGCGGCCGAGCTCGAACGTCAGCGTCGTGACGGTTTGCGGATCGTCCGGCGCAGGCAGGTACGTCCAGCGCACCGTCTTGCGGCCGGCACCGGTCGACATGTCGGGACGGCCGATGCGCGCGACGACTTCGCCTTCGCCGATGCCCGGCACGAGAAACTTGCGCTCGGCTGCGTTGCCTTGCGGCTCTGCGGCGCTCTTGCGCGACTTGCGCTCGCTCGTCTCGCGCGCAGCCGTCGTTCGCGGCGCGGGCGTTCTGGTTTCGGGCATCGAAGGAATGCGGAACGGAACGACCGACACCGGTGGCGGGTCGCGATCGAAATCGCGCAACTCGTGGCCGGCCGGGCACGGATCATCCTGGTACGTCACGGAGCCGTCGTCGCGCGCGCACTTGTAGATGCCGGCGCTGGCGAGCGGCGCGGCGAGCAGCGCCACGAGCGCGCACAGCGCTGCGCTCGCCTGCGCGAGCCCGGGCCAACGTCCGTTCGTGTGCATGGAGCGCTTCATCGAGGCGGTACGATAGCGCTTTCCCGGCATCGACGACACTAAGACCTTCGATGGATGCGCATACCCGGCTCGCCGCCCGCGTCGGCGACATCGAGCCGTTCCACGTCATGGAGGTGCAAACCGCGGCGCGTACGCTCGAGGCCGCGGGGCGCGACGTCGTCCACATGGAGATCGGCGAGCCCGACTTCCCCACGCCGCAACCGGTGCTCGACGCGGCCCAGCGCGCGATCGCGGGCGGCCATCTGCACTACACGTCGGCACTCGGCCTGCCCGAACTGCGCGAAGCGATCGCGCGCCACTACGCCGAGCACTATCGCGTCGATGTCGCGCCCGAGCGCGTGATCGTCACCGCCGGCTCGTCGGCGGCGCTGTTGCTGGTCATGGCGCTTTGCGTCGATCGCGACGACGAGATCCTCCTCGCCGATCCCGGCTATCCCTGCAATCGGCACTTCGTCCGCGTGCTCGAAGGCAGGCCTGTCGGCATTCCGGTGGGTCCCGACAGGCGCTATCAACTGACCGCCGACCTCGTCGATCGGCACTGGCGGGACCGAACGCGCGGCGTGCTGATCGCGTCGCCGTCGAATCCGACGGGCACGAGCGTTACCCGCGACGAGATGCGCAGCATCTCGGGCGTCGTCGCGTCCCGTGGCGGAACGCTGATCGTCGACGAAATCTATCTGGGCCTCACGTACGGCGACGCTCCCCGAAGCGTCCTCGAGTTCGCGCACGACGCGTTCGTCGTCTCCAGCTTTTCGAAGTACTTCAACATGACCGGGTGGCGGCTGGGGTGGATCGTCGCGCCCGAGCGCCACGTGCGCAACCTTGAAAAGCTCGCGCAAAACCTCTACATTTCGCCGTCCGCGCCGTCGCAGCGCGCGGCGATCGCCTGCTTCGAACCCGCCACCGCGGAAATCGTCGAACAACGGCGGAGGGCGTTCGAGGCGCGGCGCGACTTCCTCGTTCCTGCCTTGCGCGAGGTCGGATTCGGCGTGCCCATCATGCCGAGCGGCGGCTTCTTCGTGTATGCCGACTGCTCGCGCTTTTCGGACGACAGCGAACGCTTCTGCCGGCAGGTGCTCGAAGGCGCGGCGGTTGCTTTCACGCCCGGCATCGACTTCGGCGTGCATCGCGCGCGGCAGCACGTCCGACTGGCGTATACGATCGACGAGCGCAGGCTTGCGGAGGGTGTGGAGAGGCTGCGCAGCTGGCTGCTTTAGAGTGTCACGGTGATGCCTGTTCCCGATGCAATGCGACGATTCGTGCCGGCGCGCGTGCGCCGTGAATCGTCATCGAGTGACGTAGCGCGGCAAGCGCGGCGGCGCCGTCGCTGGCCGATCGTGGTGGCAGTGCTGGTCGGCGCGGTCACGTTGGCCGCCTGCGCGACGTTCGACACGGTCGACTACTACTGGCAAGGCGCGGCGGGCCAGCTCGAGCTCCTCGCCAACTCGCAGCCGATTCCCGATGTCATCGGCAAGGGTGACGCCGCGCTCGCGGCACGGTTGAAGCGCATCCGCGAGATCCGCGAATTCGCGAGCCGCGAACTGGACTTGCCGAACAATGGCAGTTATACGCGCTACACCGATCTCGGCCGTCCCTACGTCAGCTGGAACGTCTTCGCGACGCCTGAACTGTCGCTCAAGCCACGCCAGTGGTGCTTCCCGATCGCGGGTTGCGTCAATTACCGCGGCTACTTCCGCGAAGCGCTGGCGGCCGGCGAATCGAAGCGGCTGAAGGCATCGGGCGACGACGTCTACGTCGGTGGCGTGCCGGCGTATTCGACGCTCGGCTGGTTCGACGATCCGGTGCTCTCGTCGTTCGTGAGCTGGCCCGAGACCGAGGTCGCGCGGCTCATCTTCCACGAGCTCGCGCACCAGCTCATCTACGTGAAGAGCGATTCGACGTTCAACGAGTCGTATGCGACCACGGTCGAGGAAGTGGGGCTCGAGCGCTGGCTCGCGGCGCGTCACGACTCGCAGCTCACCAAGCTCGCGGCACGAGCCGACCACATGCGCACGATTTTCCGCGACCTCGTGCGCACGACGCGCGCGAAGCTCGCCGAGGCGTATGCGAGCAACGCGAGCGACGACGACAAGCGGCGCGCCAAGCAGGAAATCATCGCCGCGATGAAGAGCGCGTACGAGGCGGCGAAGCAGGGCGAGCCCGGACTGTCCGGCTACGACCGCTGGTTCGCGCAGCAGCCGAACAACGCCGCGATCGCTGCGATCGGGCTCTACACCGACCGCGTGCCGGCGTTTCGCGAGCTTCTGCACGAATCGAACGGGAACCTGCCGACGTTCTACCAGCGCGTGCGCGAGCTTGCGGCGTTGCCCAAGCACAAGCGCGACGCGGCGCTGGACGCGCTTGCCAAGCGCGCCGCGGCATCGGCGATGACGGCGCAGCGCACGACCACGCGCGTCAATTGATCTCCCTGGCCGTTTCCTGCTAGACTATCGGGCTTTCTTGCCTCACTCGGCTTCACAGGGGAGGCCGACCGTCGCGGCCGCATGCGCCCGCGCCAAAGACCGAAAGGAGAGACGCTCCGATGCGTCATTATGAGATCGTATTCATCGTGCACCCCGATCAGAGCGAGCAGGTGCCCGCGATGATCGAGCGCTACCGCACGATGGTGAGCGGCCCCGGCGGCCGCATTCACCGGCTCGAAGACTGGGGACGGCGCCAGCTCGCCTACCCG
>DATNGN010000072.1:0-9693 GCA_035605875.1 Casimicrobiaceae bacterium | reverse complement strand
CCGACCATGCTCGCGACCCAGGTCCCGAACAGCGCACCGACGATGCCCGCGCCGAGCACGGTGACGATTTGCCATCGGTCTTCGGTGACACCGGTCAGCACGAGAATGCCGCCAAGGATGAACCCCAGCAGGGCGCCGAGGGCGAGCCCCACCTGCGCGCCGTGGACGAGGTCGGATTTCTGCAGATGGTTCGCCTCGTTCAGCCCTTCCATCGGCGTGCCGCGCCTTGCCAGGAAGTGGATGTGACGCTCCTCGATGCGCGCGAGCAGCAGGTCGTCCATTGCCCGTCGCGCGCTCGCGAGGTCCGGCATGATGAAATAGAGTCTGCGACGCATTGCATGCCCTCCTGCGAAAGAGGTACGCGAACACTGTACGGCTGCGCTTTCACCGTCGCAACCCCCCTTCCATGCGCTTCTCCCAGCCTGTGTGATGCGGATCGTCGGCATCCTGCTCGCCGCAGGGCGAGGGACGCGTTTCGGCGGCGACAAGCTGCTCGCGCCGCTTCCCGAACCCTCGCTCGACATGCCGGCCGGAACGGCGATGGGCGTCGCAGCCGCGATGCACGTCGCTGCGGCGCTGCCCGATTCGATCGGCGTCGTGCGTCCCGGCGATCCGCAACTCGCCAATGGCGTGCGCAAGGCGGGATTGCGCGTCGTCGAGTGCGCGAATGCCGACGACGGAATGGGCGTCAGTCTCGCCTGCGGCGTCATATCGGCATCCGATGCGGACGGCTGGATCGTCGCGCTCGCCGACATGCCGTGGATCGCGCCGCCGACGATTCGCGCGGTCGCCGATGTGCTCGCACAGGGTGCGGATATCGTCGCGCCCGCCTATCGCGGCACCCGCGGTCATCCGGTCGGCTTTTCGCGTCGGCATTTCGCGGCGCTCTGCGCGCTGACCGGCGACGCGGGGGCACGCGCGGTCCTGCTGGCCCATCCCGATGCGCTGACGCTGCTCGATGTCGACGACGCCGGCGTGCTCGCCGACGTCGACAGGGGAAGCGATCTGCGGGCCGGGGTGAACGGCGACAAGCCCCGCGGGGTCTGACGGCTTGCGGACGCTGCCGTCCGCACGCGCGAGACTTGACCATCACCCGTCAATTCGCCGATCCTTCGCACACGGACCCGATTCCTTCTAATTCAAGGGTCCGCCGGCCATCGGCCAGCACCTTCTGGAGGAACTCATGTACACCACACGCAGCATTCTCGCGGCGGCGATCGGCGTCGCCCTCCTCGCAAGCGCGGCACCCGGCATCGCGGCCACCGACGACTCGATCGTGCTGGGCGCCGCCGTATCGCTCACCGGCAAATACTCGACGAACGGCAAGAACACGAAGGACGGTTACGACCTCGCCGTCAAGGTGATCAACGACAAGGGCGGCGTCAAGGTGGGCAACAAGGCCTACAAGCTCAAGGTCGTCTACTACGACGACGAATCAACGTCCGCGCGCGGCGCGCAGTTGGTCGAGCGCCTGATCGGGCAGGATCACGTCGATTTCGTCCTCGGGCCCTACAGCTCGGCGCTCACCAAGGCGATCGCGCCGGTGACCGAGAAGTACAAGATGCCGATGGTCGAGGGCAACGGCGCCGACCGCAGCCTGTTCACGCAGGGCTACAAGTACATGTTCGCGGTGCTGAACACGTCGGACTACTACCTGCGCGCGGCGGTCAACATCCTGGCCGACGAGGCGAAGAAGGCGGGACGCGATCCGAAGTCGATCAAGATCGCGATCGCGATCGAGAACGACAACTTCTCGCAGGACGTGCGCGACGGCGTGGTCGAAGACGCGAAGAAGTACGGCATGCAGGTCGTCATCGACGACAAGCTGCCGGCCGACCTGAACGACATGACGGCGACGCTCACGAAAGTGAAAGCGCTGAAGCCCGACGCGCTGATGATTTCCGGGCACGAGAAGGGCGCGGTGCTCGGCATCCGGCAGGTCGCCGAGCAGAAGGTGTACGTGCCGATGCTCGCGCTCACGCACTGCGACTCGGCGCAGATCACCGAGAAGTTCGGCAGGGAGTCGGACTACGCGTTCTGCGGGTCGCAATGGGACGTGAGCATGACGTACACCGATCCATGGTTCGGGAACTCGCAGCAGTACGCCGACATGTTCAAGAAGGCCTACAACTACGATCCGCCGTACCAGGCGGCCGAATCGACGGCTTCCGTCGAAGTGTTCGCCGACGCGATCAAGCGCGCCGGTTCGCTCGACAAGGACAAGGTGCGCGATGCGCTCGCGAAGACCGACATGACGACGTTCTTCGGTCCCGTGAAATTCGACGCGACCGGCAAGAACATCGCGAAGTCGATGGTGATGTACCAGGTGCAGCACGAGAAGTACGTCGTCGTCGCACCGGCGAAGTGGGCCGAGGGCAAGCCGATCTATCCGGCGCCGACGTGGGACAAGCGCGAGACCGATTCCAAGGTCACCCGCAAGTAGCGTGACTCGCGCCGGCGCTTGACGACCGAGCGCCGGCGCTCCTCGCCATGTCGAACCTGAGCGTCCTGATCGACGCACCGATCCTGCTCGTGCAGCTCGTCGCGAGCGGCATCCTGGTCGGCGCGATCTTCGCGCTCGTCGCGTACGGAATGGCGCTCGTCTGGGGCGTGATGAACATCATCAACATCGCGCAGGGCGAGTTCGTCATGCTCGGGGGCTACATCGTGTTCTACCTGGCGGGCGCCGGCGTGCAGCCGCTGTTCGGCATCCCGATCGCCGCGGCGGTCATGTTCGTGTTCGGCTTCGCGCTCTATCGCGCGGTGATCTACCGCATCGTCGGGCGCGACATGTTCGTGTCGATCCTCGCGACGTTCGGCATCAGCATCCTGCTGCAGCAGCTGGCGAATCAGCTGTTCAGCGCCGACATCCGTACGCTTCCTTCCGGCCTGCCGACGCTCGCGTTCGACAATGGCATGGTGACGATTGCGGGCGTCAAGATCGTCGGCTTCGTCGCCGCACTCGTCGTGGGCGTCGCGCTGTTCGTGTTCCTGCGCTACACGCGGATCGGGCGCGCGATCCGGGCGACGGCGCAGAACGCACGCGCGGCGCGCGTCCTCGGCGTCGACACCGACCGGGTCTACGCGACGACGTTCGCGCTGAACGGCGCCATCTGCGGGGCGGCGGGCGGTCTCGTCGCGATGACGTGGTTCATCCAGCCGTATCTCGGTCTCACCTACACGCTGCGCTCGTTCATGATCGTCGTCGCCGCCGGCCTCGGCAACCTTCCCGGCGTGATCGTTGCCGGCAGCGCGCTCGGCGTGCTGGAGGAGGCGGCGGGGTTCGTGCTCGGCGCGGAATACCAGACGGCGTTCATCTTCCTTCTGCTGATCGTGCTTCTGATCGGCCGCAACGCGCTGCTCGCGCGCCAGCGCAGGTACCTTCGGTGAAGCTGGGGGCGAAGCGCAACGACGTCGCGGTTCTCGCCGCCATCGGCGTGCTCGGCGTCGTGGCGCCGTGGCTGCTTCCGAAGATCGTGACGCAGCTCGCGTTCCTGTGGCTGATGATCCTGTTCGCCGTGACGTGGGACATCAACGGCGGGCAGATGGGCTACAACTCGTTCGGCAACGTGTTCTTCTTCGGCATCGGCGTCTACGTCTGCGCGGTGATCCAGCGCGACTCGGGGCTCGGCTACTATCCGGCCCTCTTCGTCGGTACCGCGCTTGGCGGGCTCGGCGCGGCCATCGCGGCGCTCGTGCTCGGTCCGGCGATCCTCGGCATTCGCGGGCACTATTTCGCGATCGCAACGCTCGGCCTGTCGATCGTCGCCGCCGACGTCGCGTCGGCATGGGAGTACATCGGCGCGGCATCCGGAATGACGGTGCCGATATTCCCGGGCGCGATCGGCGATCGCAACCGCTTCTTCTGCTACCTGCTGTTCGCGCTCGCCGCGATCACGTTCCTCGCGGCGCGGGCGCTTTACCGCACACGCCTCGGCCTCGCGATGAACGCGATTCGCGACAACGAGGACAAGGCCGAGGCGATGGGCCTGCACACGACGCGCACGAAAGTGTTCGCCTGGTGCGTGAGCGCCTTCTTCCTGGGCGCCGCCGGCGGGCCGGTCGGCAACCTCGTCGGCTTCATCGATCCGCGCGACCTCGCATTCGCGGGCGCGACGTTCGGCGTATGGATGGTGCTGATGGCCGTGCTCGGCGGCAAGGGCACGCTGTGGGGCCCGGTGATCGGCGCCGTGATCTTCCACGTGACGCAGGAGATCTTCTGGACATACCTGCTCGGCTGGCAGCGCGTCGCGATGGGACTCGTGATCGTCGTCATCGTCGTGTTCTTCCCGACCGGCATCCTCGGCTCGCTGTCGCGCACCCGACGCGCGGAGACGGTGCCGGCCACCACTGCGAAAAGCGCGCCGTGACGACCGCCCAGCGCACCGCCGACCCGGCGCTCTCCCCGGGTGCGGGGAAGAGTGAGCCGAGCGTGCGCGAGGCCGATGAGGCGGTGCGCGAGCAGCACGCATTGCTCGAAGTGCGCAACGTGTCGAAGCGTTTCGGCGGCATCGTCGCCAATCGCGACGTGTCGCTCGACGTGCCGGCAGGTCGGATCACCGGCCTGATCGGCCCGAACGGCTCGGGCAAGACGACGCTTTTCAATTCGATCGCCGGACAGCATCCGATCGACGGCGGCTCGATCCGCTTCCAGGGCCGCGAGATCTCGCAACTGCGTACGGCGAAGATCGCGCGGCTCGGCATCGTCAGGACGTTCCAGCAGACGCGCGTCTACCGCGCGATGAACTGCGTGCAGAACATGCAGATCAGCACGGCGCAGTCGCACGAGACGCTCGCGACGATGCTGCGCAGGCCGTCGGCGACCGTCACCGAGCGCGCCGATGCGCTGCTCGAATTCGTCGGACTGCGCGCGAAGCGCCTGCTGCCCGCCGGCGAGCTGTCCTTCGGCCAGCAGAAGCTGCTCGAGTTCGCGATGGCGCTGATGAGCGGCCCGCGCCTGCTGCTGCTCGACGAGCCGACGGCCGGCATCAATCCGGTGCTGATCAACGGGCTCGTCGACCGGCTGAAGCGCGCCAATGCGGAGCTCGGGATCACGCTGCTCGTGATCGAGCACAACATGCGCGTCATCATGAATCTCGCGAGCCACATTTACTGCCTCGCGCACGGCGAGCTGCTCGCGCAGGGAACGCCCGATGCGATCCGGCGTGACCCGCGGGTCGTCGACGCGTACCTCGGGGGCCGTTGATGGCCACCTCGGATGCGACGGTGCGGCAGGCCACCAGCGGTTACGGCTTCGGTGCAACGGACGTCGTGCTGTCGGTCGAGGAGGTCGAGCGTGCGACGAGCGAGATTGCGGCCCAAGGACCGGATCTTCGCCGCCTCGACGGGCTTTGCCAGGGTGCGCCGTTCGTCGCGATCGATCGTCTCGTGGCCGGATACGAGCGGATGGAAATCCTGCACGGGATCGACGTTCGCGTCGGCCGCGGCCAGTCGCTCTGCCTGATCGGTCCGAACGGCGCCGGCAAGTCGACCGTGCTGCATTCGATCCAGGGCTTCACCAGGATCATGTCCGGTGCGATTCGGGTCGGCGGCCGCGACGTGACCCGCGTGCCGGCGCAACGCAAACTGCGCGACGCGCACATCGCGTACGTGCTGCAGGACAATTCGGTGTTCCCCGACATGAGCGTCGAGGAAAACCTGCTGATCGGCGGTCATCTGCTGCCGAACAGCCGAACGGCCCGGCGCGCGGCCGAAAACGTGTTCGAGCGCTACCCGCGGCTCGCCGAACGTCGGCGCCAGCGTGCGGCGGTGCTGTCGGGCGGCGAGCGGCGGCTGCTCGAAATCGCGCGCGCGCTGATCATGGAACCGGCGGTACTGCTGGTCGACGAGCCCTCGATCGGGCTCGAGCCGCGCTACATCGACACGGTCTTCGAGATCCTCGCCGATCTGCAGCGTCGCGAAGGAAGGACGATCATCATGGTCGAGCAGAACGCGAAGAAGGGACTGGAGTTCGCCGATATCGGGTACGTGCTGGTGTCGGGACGCGTCGCGCTCGCCGGCCGCGGCGCCGAGCTGCTCGACAATCCCGACGTCGCCCGGCTCTTTCTCGGCGGCTGACGCGCACCTTCAGGCGGCGACGACCGGGATGCCGGCGATGCGCTGCCGCCATTCGCGCGGGCCGCTTTCATGCACCGATTCGCCGGCGGAATCGACGGCGACGGTGACCGGCATGTCGGCGACGTCGAACTCGTGGATCGCCTCCATGCCGAGATCGGCGAACGCGAGGACGCGCGATCGCCTGATCGCCTTCGAGACGAGATACGCGGCGCCACCGACCGCGATCAGGTAAGCGGCGCGATGACGCCGGATCGCGTCGATCGCGACCGGTCCGCGCTCGGCCTTGCCGATCATCGCGATCAGCCCGGTTTGCGCGAGCATCGTCGCGGTGAACTTGTCCATGCGCGACGACGTCGTCGGTCCGGCGGGTCCGACCGCTTCGTCGCGCACGGCATCGATGGGACCCACGTAGTAGATCACGCGGTTGGTGAAATCGACCGGCGGCGTCTCGTGGCGCGCGAGCATGTCGGCGATGCGTTTATGCGCGGCGTCGCGGCCGGTCAGGATTTTTCCCGAAAGCAGCAAGCGCTCGCCCGGCTTCCATTGCGCGACGTCGTCGCGCGTCAGCGTATCGACGTTCACTTGCCGGGCTCCCGGCGCCGGCGACCAGCGCACGTCGGGCCACGCCGCGAGATCCGGCGGCGCCAGCGTGGCGACGCCGCTGCCGTCGAGCGTGAAATGGGCATGCCGCGTCGCTGCGCAATTGGGGATGATCGCGACGGGCAGACTGGCCGCATGCGTCGGATAGTCGAGGATCTTCACGTCGAGCACCGTCGACAGTCCGCCGAGACCCTGCGCGCCCAGGCCGAGCGCGTTGACCTTGTCGTGGATCTCGATGCGCAGCGCCTCGAGTCGATTCGACGCGCCGCGCGCCTTCAGGAGCGGCATGTCGATCGGCTGCATCAGCGCCTCCTTCGCGAGCACCATCGCCTTTTCGGCGCTGCCGCCGATGCCGATGCCGAGCATGCCGGGCGGGCACCAGCCGGCGCCCATCGTCGGCACCGTCTGCACGACCCAGTCGACGATCGAGTCCGACGGATTCAGCATCGCGAACTTCGCCTTGTTCTCCGAGCCGCCGCCCTTCGCTGCGATGCGAACGTCGATCGTGTCGCCGGGGACGATGTCGTAATGCACGACGGCTGGCGTGTTGTCCTTCGTATTGCCGCGGCAGCCGGCGGGGTCAGCGACGATCGACGCGCGAAGCGTATTGTCGGGATCGAGGTAGGCGCGGCGCACGCCCTCGTCGATCATCGCGGTGACGCTCATCGTCGCATCGGCGAAGCGGACGTTCATGCCGATGCGCACGAACGCGACGACGATGCCCGTGTCCTGGCAGATCGGCCGATGGCCCTCGGCGCACATCCGCGAATTCGTGAGGATCTGCGCGATCGCGTCCTTCGCCGCCGGCGATTGCTCGCGCGCGTACGCGTCGCCGAGCGCCGCGATGTAATCGGCCGGGTGGTAGTACGAAATGAACTGCAGCGCGTCGGCGACGCTCTGAATCAGGTCTTCCTGCGCGATCGTCGTCATGGCCGCCGATCTTAGCATCGGCCGTTGGCGCGTCACGCGGCCGTTCGGTAGACTTCGACGTATGCCGGCGCGCGACCGGCATGTCCTGACGAGGAGGAGAAGCGATGGCGAACATCCAGTCCGTGATGCACGAAGAGCGCGTATTCGAGCCGTCGCCCGCGTTCGCGGCGCAGGCGAACGTGAAGAAGTCCGACGCGGAAGCGATGCATGCGAAGGCGGCGCGCGATTACGAAGGCTTCTGGGCCGATCTCGCGCGAAAGACGCTCGCATGGAAGAAGCCGTTCACGACGGTGCTCGACGAAAGCAAGCCGCCGTTCTATACCTGGTTCGAGGACGGACAGCTCAACGTCTCGTACAACTGCCTCGATCGCAATCTCGAAAACGGGAATGCCGACAAGGTCGCGATCATCTTCGAGGCCGACGACGGCGCGGTGACTCGAGTCACCTATCGCGACCTGCACGCGCGCGTGTGCCGTCTCGCCAACGGCCTGCGCTCGCTCGGTGTCAGGAAGGGTGACCGCGTCGTCATCTACATGCCGATGTCGGTCGAGGGGATCGCCGCGATGCAGGCGTGCGCGCGCATCGGCGCCACGCATTCGGTCGTGTTCGGCGGCTTCTCGGCGAAGTCATTGCAGGAACGGATCGTCGATGCGGGCGCCGTCGCGGTGATCACCGCCGACGAGCAGATGCGCGGCGGCAAGGCGTTGCCGCTCAAGGCGATCGTCGACGAGGCGCTCGGCATGGGCGGCTGCGACGCCGTGCGTCACGTGATCGTGTATCGGCGCAGCGGCGGCGACTGCGGGTTCGACAAGCGCCGCGACGTCTGGATGCACGAGTTGACGGCGAAGCAGGCCGAGACTTGCGAGCCCGAGTGGGTCGGCGCCGAGCATCCGCTGTTCATCCTCTATACGTCGGGATCGACCGGAAAGCCGAAGGGCGTGCAGCATAGCTCGGCCGGTTATCTGCTGTGGTGCGCGCTGACGATGGACTGGGTATTCGACCTGAAGCCGAACGACGTCTTCTGGTGCACGGCGGACATCGGCTGGGTCACCGGCCACAGCTACATCACGTACGGGCCGCTCGCGTGCGGCGCGACCGAAATCGTGTTCGAAGGCATTCCGACCTATCCCGATGCCGGGCGCTTCTGGAAGCTGATCGCCGACCATCGCGTGAGCGTCTTCTACACCGCTCCCACCGCGATCCGGTCGTTGATCAAGGCGAACAACGTCAATGCGGCGACGGCGCCTTCGAACTACGACCTGTCGAGCCTGCGCGTGCTGGGGTCCGTCGGCGAGCCGATCAATCCCGAAGCATGGATGTGGTACTACAAGAATGTCGGCCGCGAAGGCTGCCCGGTCGTCGACACGTGGTGGCAGACGGAAACCGGCGGCCACATGATCTCGCCGCTGCCCGGTGCGACGCCGCTCGTGCCGGGCTCGTGCACGCTCGCATTGCCCGGCATCATGGCGGCGATCGTCGACGAGACCGCGCACGACGTGCCGAACGGGCAGGGCGGCATGCTGGTGATCAAGCGGCCGTGGCCGTCGATGATCCGCACGATCTGGGGCGATCCCGATCGCTACGTGAAGTCGTACTTTCCCGAGGAGCTTGGCGGCAGGACCTATCTCGCCGGCGACGGTGCGGTGCGCGATGCGAAGACCGGCTACTTCACGATCATGGGCCGCATCGACGACGTCCTGAACGTGTCGGGGCACCGGATGGGCACGATGGAGATCGAATCGGCGCTCGTCGCCAATCCGATCGTCGCCGAAGCGGCGGTCGTGGCGCGTCCCGACGAGCTGACCGGCGAGGCGATCTGCGCGTTCGTCGTGCTGAAGCGCACGCGGCCCTCCGACGGCGAAGCCGCCGACGTCGCGAAGCAGTTGCGCGACTGGGTCGGCAAGGAGATCGGCCCGATCGCGAAGCCGAAGGACATCCGCTTCGGCGACAACCTGCCGAAGACGCGCTCGGGGAAGATCATGCGGCGCCTGTTGCGCTCGCTCGCGAAGGGCGAGGAGATCACGCAGGACGTGTCGACGCTCGAGAATCCCGCGATACTCGAACAGCTGCGGCAATCCGTTTAGG
>DATNGN010000071.1:0-7424 GCA_035605875.1 Casimicrobiaceae bacterium | reverse complement strand
ATCGGCGACGCCGCAAGCGTAGGATCATCCCGACAGGTCGATCGGCGCCGCGCCGACTTCGGAACGATCGCGGCGCCGGTTAGCATCGACGAATGGGCGCCTTGCGCGCCGAACGAAACGGAGCACGACAATGATGAAACGCACTCTTGTTGCCGTCGCGTTGATCGTCGCAGCGGCCGGCGCGCAGGCGGCGGAGTTGACGCTCTTCGGCCGTCCGGGCTTCGAGGGGCCCCGCTTCAAGGCGAATGATTCGGTTGCCAACCTCGACCGCACGGGCTTCAACGACCGCGCATCGTCGGCGGTCATTCGGGACGGTGTCTGGCAACTCTGCGACGACGCGTATTTCCGCGGCCATTGCGTCACGCTGCAGCCGGGCCGCTATCCGTCGCTGCGCGAGATGGGCCTCAACAATCGCGTGTCGTCGGCGCGCGAAGCGGGCTTCGTTCCGACGCAGGGACGACCGAACGATCGCGGACGTGACCGTGGCGTCGGCGCCGTCCTCTTCTCGAATTCGGATTTCCGCGGCGATCGCTATGTCGTGCAGGGCAATTACATGCGCGATCTCGCGAACACCGGGTTCAACGACCGCGCGCAGTCGCTGCGCGTCGAGCGCGGCTACTGGATCTTCTGCAGCGATGCCGATTTCCAGGGACAGTGCCGCACGTTCGGTCCCGGCGATTACCGCCGTCTGCCGCGCGCGCTCGACAACAAGATTTCGTCGGGACGCCGCATTTCCGAACGTTATCCGTACAACGGCCAGCCGAACTGGGAACGCTGACCCACGCCCGATGCCGATCGTCGACGACATCGCCGGCCTGCGCCGCATCCTCGCGCGCTCGCGCACGCTGGCGGTCGTCGGCCTTTCGGCGCAGTGGTACCGGCCGAGCTATTTCGCGGCGAAGTACATGCAGGATCACGGCTATCGGATCATTCCGGTCAATCCGCGTTACGACGAGGTGCTCGGCGAGAAGTGCTATCCCGATCTGCGCGCGATTCCCGAGCCCGTCGATCTCGTCGACTGCTTCCGCAGGTCGAGCGACATTCCCCCCATTGCCGATTCCGCGATCGCGATCGGCGCCAAAGTGCTTTGGATGCAGCTCGGCGTCGTCAACGACGAGGCGGCGCAGCGGGCCAGCGACGCCGGCCTCGACGTCGTGATGAACCGTTGCGTGAAGATCGAGCACGCGCGCATCCTCGGCGGCCTCAACTGGGCGGGCGTCAACACCGGCGTGATTTCCGCGCGGCGGCCGGCCGCCTGACTTCGCAGAAGGGGTTGCACGGCGACGGCCGTGGCAAGGCGCGGCTCGCGCATAATCGTGCACCCGCGGCATCGAGCCGCGCCTCGCCCGACCGCGAATGCCCGACCGTTCATTCGGCTTCGACACGCTGTGCCTGCACGCCGGGCAGATTCCCGACGCGCAAACGGGCGCGCGCGCGCTGCCGATCTACCAGACGACGTCGTTCGTCTTCGACAGCGCCGATCACGCGGCATCGCTTTTCAACCTGCAGACGTTCGGGAACGTCTATTCGCGGATCTCGAATCCGACGGTCGCCGCGCTCGAGGAACGCGTCGCGGCGCTCGAAGGCGGACGTGCGGGGCTCGCGGCCGCCACCGGCATGGCCGCGCAGATGCTCGCGTTCCTGACGCTCGCGAAAGCCGGCGATCACATCGTCGCCGCGCGCACGCTCTACGGTGGATCGTATTCGCAGCTCGCGGTGACGTTCGCGCAGTTCGGCATCGATGCGACGTTCGTCGATGGCGACGACGCCGAGAACTTCCGCCGCGCGCTCAAGCCGACGACGAAGTGCCTCTACGCCGAGACCATCGGCAACCCGCAGCTCAACGTGCCCGATATCGCGGCGATCGCCGACATCGCACACGGCGCCGGCGTGCCTCTCGTCATCGACAACACGCTCGCGTCGCCGTATCTGTGCCGGCCGTTCGAGCACGGCGCCGACATCGTCGTGCATTCGCTGACGAAGTACCTCGGCGGACATGGGACGACAATGGGAGGGATCGTCGTCGAATCGGGCAAGTTCCCGTGGGACAACGGCAACTTCCCGCAGATGACCGAGCCGTCGCGCGGGTATCACGGCGTGATCTTCCACGAGACGTTCGGCGACTTCGGCTTCACGATGAAGGCGCGCATGGAAACCATGCGCACGCTGGGGCCGACGCTGTCGCCGCTGTCGGCGTTCCTGCTGCTGCAGGGAATCGAGACGCTGCATCTGCGGATGCCGCGGCATTGCGAATCGACGATCGCCGTCGCGCGACATCTCGCGCAGCACCCGGCCGTCGAATGGGTCAACTATCCGCTGCTCGAAGGCAGTCGAAGCCATGCGCTCGCGAAACGCTACCTGCCGCGCGGCGCGGGCGGCATCCTGACGTTCGGCGTCAAGGGCGGCGCCGCGGCCGGCGTGCGCTGCATCGAGGCGGTGCAGTTCCTGTCGCACCTTGCCAATGTCGGCGACGCGAAGACGCTTATCATTCACCCCGCTTCGACCACCCACCGGCAACTCGACGAGGACGAGCAGCGCGCCGCCGGCGTGTCGCCGGAGATGATCCGGCTGTCGGTGGGACTCGAGTCGCTCGACGACATCCTGTGGGATCTCGACCAGGCCCTCGAGCGTTCGCAACGCTAGCGAATTTCGCCGACATCCACCTCGAATCCTCCGCCTCCCATCCACTTCCATGAATCGCTATTCCGTCATTCCGTGGCCTTACGCCGCGCTGTTCCTTTGCATCGCCCTCGTCGGCCAGGAGTTCCTGCTGCGCTCGTTCGGCGCGCAACCGGCGATGTCGGAATCGGCGTATCGCGTGTTCGTGATGACGCTCGGCGTCGCATCGCTCGGGTTGATCGTGCTGCCGCCGCGCCGCGCGGCGTACCTGCTCGGCTTCCTCGTCTGCGCGGCATTGATGGCATGGGCGCTGTGGCTGCAGTACGGCGAAGGCCTCGAACCCTGCCCGCTTTGCATGTTCCAGCGCGTCTGCGTGTCCGCCGTCGGCCTCGTGTTCCTGGTCGCCGCCATCCAGAACCCGGGACGAACCGGCGCCGCGTTCTACGCGGTGCTGACGCTGATCATCGCCGGTGCGGGTGCGGGATTCGCCGCACGCCAGATCTGGCTGCAGGCGCTGCCGAAGGATCAGGTGCCGGCGTGCGGGATGGGCCTTTCGTACATGATGGACACGCTGCCGTTCACCGACGTCGTGCGCAAGGTGCTCGAAGGCAGCGGCGAATGTGCGGAAAAAGGCTGGGTATTCCTCGGCTTGTCGATCGCCGGCTGGACGTTCGTCTTCTTCGCGAGCATGATCGCCGCCGCGATTGCGCTGATTCGCCGGGATTAGCGACGCGGGCGCGACTGTTCGCCGTGCTCGTGACCCATCACGCGGAGCCTTCCGGCATGCGTTCGATCCCGCTTTTCGCACTGGCGCTCGTCCTGTTCGCGTCGTCGGCCTTCGCGCAGTCGGCGCAGCACGTCCGCGGCGACATCGTCTCGATCGAGGGGACGAAGCTCACCATCCGTACGCGCACCGGCGATACGGTGCCGATCGAACTCGCCGACAACTACAAGGTCGTCGCCGTCGTGCCCGCGCCACGCGACGCGATCAGGACCGGCGCATTCGTCGGCACCGCAGCCATGCCGCAGTCGGACGGCACGCAGCGTGCGCTCGAAGTTCTCGTGTTTCCCGAATCGGGCCGGGGCAGCGGCGAAGGCCATTACCCGTGGGACCTGCGGCCGGGCAGCACGATGACGAACGCGACGGTGGCCGAAGTGACGAAGGTCGATCAGGACCAGCGGCTGACGCTCAAGTACAAGGACGGCGAGAAGACGATCGTCGTGCCGCGCGATGCGCCGGTCGTCACGTTCGAGCCGGGCAGCCGCGAGATGCTGCGCGCCGGCGCCCACGTCCTCGTCAATGCCCGCCCGAAGGCGGACGGCGCGCTCACCGCTGCAAGCGTACTTGTCGGCAAGGACGGGCTCGTGCCGCCGATGTGAAAGCGCTTACGCCAGGACCTCGCGGCGGCGCCTGATCTGCGCGATGTGTGCGTCGCGCACGCTGTCGAAGTCGTCGTCCAGCGCCTGCTCGAGGATCGACGCCATCTGCGCTGCCGAGTGCAGGCGCGACACGAATACGAAGTCGGCGCCCGCCTCGTAGAGTGCCACGGCCGAAGCAGGGCCGCTGGCGGTGACGATCACCTTCGCCTGCGGCCAGAGCCTGCGTGCGAGCTTCAGCAGCCGCAGGTTGTCGGTGCCCTTGAGGATCGCGTCGGAGATCGTCGATACGACGAGCCTCGCCTCGTGCACGCCGGCGTGATGCAGCGTGTCCATGCTGGCGACGTCGCCATAGCGGCACGCGATGCCGCGCCGCGACAGTTCGGCATGCACGTGCGGGTTGAAGTCGATCACGAGGAGCCGCTCGAGCATCGCCTGCGCATTCGGCGTCTCCCCCATTTCGTATTCGTGGACGAGCGCGCTCGCTTCGGTGAAGAAGCCGAGCAGCACGACATCCTTCGCCGCGTCCGCGTCGCTCCCCGGTTCGGGCGTGTCGTTCGCGCCCAGGTCGTTCACCGACAGCGACGACAGCCAGCGCCCCAGCGTCCGCTGCAGCGGATGGCTGTAGCCGATCAGGTACGTCGACGCGACGGACGTGATCGCGAACACGAAGATCAGCAGGCTCGCCGTCTTCGCGTCGATGTGTCCGTAGCTCACGCCAAGAGCGGCGATGACCATCGAGAACTCGCTCATCTGCGCGAGATTGATCGACGGCAGCAGGCTCGTCCGATGTCCCTGGCGCAGCGCGCGCAGGATCGGAAACACGACGACGAAGCGGCTCGCCACCAGGAACAGCGATGCGACGAGCGCAAGGCCGACGAGCTCGACGCTCGGCATCGGAATCTCCATTCCCAATGCGACGAAGAACAGCGTCACGAAGAAATCGCGGATGCTGACGACCTTCGCGATCACGTCCAGGTTGTACGGAAACGTCGAGATGCTGATGCCGGCGATCAGCGCGCCCATCTCGCGCGAAAGCCCGACACCGCTCGCGGCCGCACAGACGATGAAGCACCACGCGAGTGACCCGATCAGCACGAGCTCCGGCAGTTTCGCCACGGAACGAAAGAGCTTCGGCAGCACCGTCTTGCTGACCAGAAGCGTCGCACCGACGAGCAGCACGCCGCTGCCGAGCGACAGCAGCACCTTCCCGACCTGCGGATCGCGCAGGTTCGGCTGCACGCCGAGCACGATGATCGCCCAGATGTCCTGGAAGATCAGCACGCCGAGCGTAATACGCCCAGGCAGCGTGTCGAGCTCGAACTTGTCGTAGAGCAGCTTGACGACGATCATCGTGCTCGACAGCGCGGCACATACGGCGACGTAGAGCAACGAGAAGTTGCCGCCGCCCATCGTGAAGCCGAACAGCGCGAAGAAGCCGAGCCCGAGCGCCACGCACAGCGGAAACTGCAGCACGCCGGTGACGAGCACCGGCTTGCCGGCCGACAGGAGCTTCTTGAGATCGAGCTCGAGGCCGATGATGAAAAGCAGCAGGATCAGGCCGATCTCGGAAACCGTCTGAATGCTGGCCTCGTCGTTGACGATGCCCAATCCGATCTTCGGCCCGATCAGCACCCCGGCGAGCAAATAGGCGAGCAGCAGCGGTTGCCGCAGCCGCTGGCCGATGAACGCGAGGATCGCCGCGACCGAGATCGCGATGCCGACGCTTCCCAGGAGATCGACGTGCTGCGGCATCCGCTTCGGCGATTACTTCGGCGCCATCCGGATCGCGCCGTCGAGGCGGATCACCTCGCCGTTCAGCATCGGATTGCCGACGATCTCGCGCACGAGCGACGCGAACTCCGCCGGTCTGCCAAGCCGCGGCGGGAACGGCACCATCTTGCCGAGCGCGTCGTGCACCTCGGCCGTCAGGCTCGCCATCATCGGCGTCTCGAAGATGCCGGGCGCGATCGTCATCACCCGAATGCCCGATCGTGCGAGCTCGCGCGCGATTGGCAGCGTCATGCCGACCACCCCCGCTTTCGATGCGCTGTATGCAGCCTGGCCGATCTGCCCGTCGAACGCGGCGACCGACGCGGTGTTGACGATGACGCCGCGCTCGCCCTCGCCGTTCGCCATATTCTTCGCCATCGCCTGCGCGGTGAGGCGGATCAGGTTGAACGTGCCGACGAGGTTGATGTTGACGGCGCGCAGGAAGCTCGCCAGGGCATGCGGTCCGTCCTTGCCCACGACGCGCTCGCCGTGGACGATGCCGGCACAGTTGACCAGCACATGCACGGCGCCGAACGCATCGAGTGCCGCCTGCACGCACGATTGCGCACTCGCCTCGTCGGTGACGTCGGTGTGCACGAAGCGCGCCGCCCCTGCCATCTCCTGCGCAAGGGCGTTGCCCGCGTCGTCGTTGACGTCGGCGATGACGACGCGGCCGCCGCCTTCGACGGCCATGCGCGCGGTCGCCGCGCCGAGGCCCGACGCGCCGCCGGTGACGATGTACGTGCTGCCGCGCAATTGCATGGCCGCTCCGCTACGCGCGCGCGGCCGGCGCGGCCTTCACGACCGACAACGCGGTTGCGATCAAACCCGCGACGTCGCCGACGTTCGCAGGCAGGATCACCGTGTTCGTCGCCTTCGCGAGATTGCCGAACTGCGCGATGTATTCCTCGGCGATCTTGAAATTGACCGCACCGATGCCGCCCTGCGTGCCGATCGCATCGGCGATCTGACGGATCGCCTTCGCGTTCGCATCCGCGATCGCGAGGATCGCCGCGGCCTGTCCCTGCGCCGTGTTGATTTCCGACTGCTTCGCGCCTTCCGATTGCGCGATCGCCGCTTCGCGGGCGCCCTGCGCGATGTTGATCTGCTCCTGCCGCTTGCCTTCCGACGTCGCGATCACCGCGCGCTTCTCGCGCTCGGCGGTGATCTGCGCCTGCATCGCGCGCAGGATCTCGGCGGGCGGCGTCAGGTCCTTGATCTCGTAGCGCAACACCTTGACGCCCCAGTTCGGCGCCGCCGCGTCGAGCGCGCTCACGACCGCCGCGTTGATCGCGTCGCGCTCCTCGAACGTGCGATCGAGCTCCATGCGGCCGATGACACTGCGCAGCGTCGTCTGGGCGAGCTGCGTGATCGCGAGCACGTAGTTCGCCGAGCCGTACGAAGCAAGCCGCGGATCGGTGACCTGGTAGTACAGGATGCCGTCGACCTGCAGTTGCGTGTTGTCCTTCGTGATGCAGACCTGCGGCGGTACGTCGAGCGGCGTCTCGCGCAGATCGTGGCGATACGCGATGCGGTCGAGGAACGGAACGACGAAGTTGAGCCCCGGCGCGAGCACGCCGTAGAAGCGTCCGAGGCGCTCGACGACCCATGCGCGCTGCTGCGGCACGACGCGGATCGCCTTCACGATGCCGATC
>DATNGN010000070.1:0-58480 GCA_035605875.1 Casimicrobiaceae bacterium | reverse complement strand
CCGATCCCCGGCGACACCGACACCTTCGCCTTCGTCAGCACCCGCTTCGCGAATTCGAGCGAGCCCGATCCGGCATACGCCTCGGGAATCTTCGCCCACACGTACATCGAAGCCTGCGGCACGTCGACCTTCCAGCCCGCCTCGTGCAATCCCTTCACGAGCACGTCGCGGCGCCGCTGGTAGCGCTGCGTGATCTCGGCGACGCACTCCTGCGGCCCTTCGAGCGCGGCGATCGCCGCCACCTGAATCGGCGTGAACGTGCCGTAATCGTGATAGCCCTTGATCCGCGACAGCGCGTACACGAGGTCGCGGTTGCCGACCATGAAGCCGATGCGCCAGCCGGCCATGTTGTAGCTCTTCGACATCGTGAAGAACTCGACGGCGACATCACGCGCGCCGGGAACCTGCATGATCGACGGCGCCTTCCAGCCATCGAAGCAGATGTCGGCGTACGCAAGATCGTGGACGACCCAGATGCCGTATTCCTTCGCGAGCGCGACGATCTTCTCGAAGAACGGCAATTCGACGCACTGCGCCGTGGGATTCGCCGGAAAATTCACGATCAGCATCTTCGGCTTCGGTACCGACAGCTTGATCGTCTGCTCGAGCTCCGCGAAGAAGTCGACGTCGGGTGTGAGCCGCACCTGCCGGATGTCGGCGCCGGCGATCACCGGTCCGTAAATGTGGATCGGGTAGCTCGGATTCGGCACGAGCACGGTGTCGCCGCGGCCGAGCGTCGCAAGCGCGAGATGCGCAATGCCTTCCTTCGAGCCGATGGTGACGATCGCTTCGGTCTCGGGATCGAACGACACGCCCCAGCGCCGGTCGTACCAGTGACAGATCGCGCGTCGCAGCCGCGGAATGCCCCTCGAGACCGAATAGCCGTGCGTGTCGCCGCGCTGCACGGTCTCGACGAGCTTGTTGACGATGTGCGCCGGCGTTGCCCCATCGGGGTTGCCCATTCCGAAATCGATAATGTCCTCGCCGCGGCGGCGAGCTTCCATCTTGAGCTCGGTCGTGATGCTGAAAACGTACGGCGGAAGCCGGTCGATGCGCGCGAACTGCGTTCTGGGAGGCGATGCCATGGTCTTCTCGTAAGCGCCCGGAACCGTCCGAGCGACGAAAGATCGGGAGGGATTACAATCGTAAAGGAAATCGCGCAGTTACCGCAATGCATCAATGAAATTTCATCTGCAGGCGCCGGCGTCGAATGTCGTGACCGGCAGCGGTCCGGGCTGGGTGCGCGTCGGCAACGACGAATACCGCGACAACATCGTCGTTTTCGCGAACGGCGTGGTACCGGGCTTCGCGCCCGATGGCTTCGAAAGCCTCGATGCCGACGACTTCGCGGCGCTGCTGCGAACCTCGCCGGAAATCGTGCTGCTGGGCACCGGCGCGGCGCAACACTTTCCACGGCCCGCCGTCGTCGCCCCGCTCACGAACGCGAACGTCGGGCTCGAGGTGATGGACACGCGTGCCGCGTGCCGCACCTACAACATTCTCGTCGCCGAGGGACGCTCGGTCACCGCAGCGCTGATCGTCGAGTAGACGGACACTCGAGGGCCAGTCGGTCCTAGCACTGGATGGTGTTGCGGCAATAGGCGGTCAGCTCGCGGACGACCGTCGTGTCGGTCACGAGCTTGCGCGCACGGTCGAGACTGCCGTATTCGAGCGTCAGCTTCATCGCGTACTTCTCGAAAAACGCGTCGAACTGCTCGGCGCCGACCGTGCCGAGCGCATACAGCTCGTCGCGCGCAGCGTCGAACTCGAGCGCGACACAGGCGAGCGGCTGCGGCGCCGGCCCTGCGACGACGCGTGCGCCGGCCGCCGGATCGTAGACGCTGTGGTCGGCGCAGCAGTGGATGACGTTGCCGGCCGAGGTCGGCGACCGCTGCCGCTGGTAGCGGATGAACGACACGTCACGCGTCGGATAGGCGAGCTTGTGCGCGCAGATCGCCGAGAAGGCGACGAGATCGCGGCGCGGACCGGTGCCGCCGGGCGCGACGTACGACGGTCCGCGCTCGCGCCGCATCGCGGGCACCGGCGACACGGATGCCGCGAGCCGCAGCAGGAAACACGGCGTCGACGCGAACGGGTACTGGAACACATAGTTCGTTTCGCTCGCGATCGAGGCGTATCGGATCGGCGTGCCGTGGATGTCGATGAGGCGCGTGCGCGCATACGCATGCTGCTCGCCCGATGCGCCGGCCTGCGCGTGGGCGAGCGACGCGACGCCGGTCAGGAGCGAGCAGGCGCCGAGGAATTCACGCCGTTTCATGACCAAGGATCAGGCGGCGACGAGCTCGCGTACGTGCGCGACGACGCTGCGGCCGAGCGCGCTCAGCGCATAGCCGCCTTCCAGCGACGATACGATGCGCCCTTCCGCGTGGCGCCTGGCGACGCTCGCGAGCTCGCGCGTCACCCACGCGTAATCGTCCTCGACGAACGCGAGGCCCGCGAGCGGGTCTTCACGATGTGCGTCGAAACCGGCCGAAATCAGGATCAGCTCGGGCTCGTGTTCGTCGAGCGCGGGCAACCAGTGCTTGCGCACCGCATCGCGAAACTCGCCACCGCCGCTGCCGGCCGACAGCGGAATGTTCACCATGTTCGGGGCCGGGTTGTCGACGCCCGAGTACGGATAGAGTGGATACTGGAACGTCGAGACCATGAGCACGCGCCGGTCGTCGGTGAACATTTCCTCGGTGCCGTTGCCGTGATGCACGTCGAAGTCGACGATCGCGACGCGCGAAAGGTCGTGCGCCGCCATCGCGTGCGCGGCGCCGACGGCGACGCTGTTGAATACGCAAAAGCCCATCGCGCGCCGGCTCTCCGCGTGGTGACCTGGCGGCCGCACCGCGCAAAACGCCCGCTCGTATTCTCCGCCGCACACCAGGTCGACGCCGTGGACGACGGCCCCGGCGGCATGGAGGGCCGCGGTGACCGAATGCGGATTGAGCGCGGTATCGGGGTCGAGGTAGCGCAGGCCGCTGGACGGCGCGGCGGCCTCGATCGCCTCGACGTAGCGCCGCTCGTGGACGCGCGCAAGCTGCTCGGCGGTTGCGGGCGGCGCCTCGAGCCGTGTCAGGTGCGGCTCCAGGCCTGACGTGATGATCTGATCGTGGATCGCACGCAGCCGATCGGGGCACTCGGGGTGATCCGGGCCCATTTCGTGCTGGAGACAGGACGGGTGCGTGATAAAAGCCGTGGTAGTCACGATCGATTGGCCCTGTTTACGCTGATGGGCGCGACAGGCACCCGGTTCGGAGGGACGAAAACGTGGCGTTTCTGCCCCAAGTCTAGCGCCACCCGCCGTCGCTGACGACCCTGAGGGCCGCCGTCAGCTCATTCGACCACCGCCGCGCACCGCCCGATCCTCGATCTCCTATCCTCTATCCTTTGATTTCCATGACCGTCCGCTCCGCCACCGAAACCATTCCGACCGCGCATCGCCTCGCCGTCGTTCTGCAACAACTGTCGCAGATCGTCGTCGGCAAGGAAGCGCCGCTCAAGCTCGCCTTGGCCTGCCTCCTCGCCCGGGGGCACCTGCTGATCGAGGACATCCCGGGCGTCGGCAAATCGACGCTTGCCCAGGCGCTCGCGACCGCGCTCGGCCTCAAGTACGCGCGAATCCAGTTCACGAGCGACCTTCTGCCCGCCGACGTGCTCGGCGTGTCGATCTTCGAGGAGCGCACGCAAACCTTCCGCTTCCACTCCGGCCCGATCTTCCACTCGGTCGTGCTCGCCGACGAGATCAACCGTGCCCCGCCGAAGACGCAAAGCGCGCTGCTCGAGGCGATGGAGGAGCGGCAGGTGTCGATCGACGGCGTCACGCGCGTCCTGCCCGAGCCGTTCTTCGTGATCGCGACGCAGAATCCGGTCGAGCAGATTGGCGCATACCCGCTCCCCGAATCGCAACTCGATCGCTTCCTGCTCGCGATCGAACTCGGCTATCCCGACGCCGCAGCCGAGCGCGAGCTTCTCGCCGGCGGCGACCGCCGCAGCAAGCTCGCCGACCTTGCGCCGCAGGCCGATTCCGCGACGCTCGTGCAGTGGCAGCGCGAATCGGCAGCCGTCCACGTCGCGCCGGCCCTGCTCGATTACGTGCAGGCGCTGCTCGCCGCGTCGCGCGGCCATCTTCCCGGCCGCAGCGCGGGCGCGAGCGGCGAAGCGGCGTCGCGGCGCGGCTTGAGCCCGCGCGCGGGGCTGATGTTGCTGTCCGCCGCGCGCGCATGGGCGCTGCTCGAGGACCGCGCGATGGTCGTGCCCGAGGACGTGCAGGCGGTGTTCCCCGCCGTGGCCGGGCATCGGCTGGCCGGCGGTGCACGCGCCGGCGCGCTGCAGGCGCAAACGCTGCTGCGGGCCGTCGCATTGCCGTGACCGGCGCGCGAGCCACGAGCGGCGAAGGACCGCCCCGAGCCGCGCGTTCCGCCCCCGCAGGGGGCAGCGCAGCACGTGAGCCCGACGGGCCGTCCCTGGGGCGAACACGCGAGCGCGAAGCGCGAACTTGGTCTGACCGGCTGCAAGCGTGGGGGGGTCGCATCCGTCAGCGCGCATTCCGCTTCGCGCCGGCCGATCGCGCGCCGGTCGTTCTGCATCACTCGCGGATCTACATCCTGCCGACGCGACGCGGCCTGGCAGTTATCGCGACGCTGCTTCTGATGCTGTTGACGTCACTCAACTACGCGCTGTCGCTCGGCCTCGCGGTCACGTTCATGCTCGGAGGCCTGATCGCGTCGACGCTGCTGCACACGTTTCGCAACCTTGCGGGAATCGAGATCAAGCCGCTCGCGGCGAGCGATGCGTTCGCCGGCAGCAACATCGTGTTTTCGCTGTCGCTCGCTGCCGGATCGATCGATCGGCGCGGCATCGCGATCTCCGCCAACGGCGTGACGGTCACGACGGCGGTGACCGCCGGACAGCTCGCAACGGTGACGCTCGCGGTGCCGGTGCCTGCGCGCGGACGCGTCCCGCTCGGCCGCGTGACGCTCTCGTCGACGCAGCCGCTCGCATTGTGGCGCGGCTTCGCGTACGTGCACTTCCCGCTCGCCGGCATCGCGTATCCGACGCCGGAAGCGTCGCCGCCGCCGCTGCCTCCCGGTGAATACGGTTTCGACGCGCGCGCGCAGGGACGCGGCGACGAAAGCGATCTCGCCGGGTTGCGCGACTATCAGCGCGGCGATCCGCTGCAGCACGTCGCATGGAAGGCCGTGGCGCGGGGCGCCGGCTGGTTCTCGAAGGCGTTCGAAGGCAACGCGGCCGGCGGACCCGTTGCGCTCGAATGGTCGAAACTGCCGCGCGAACTCGACGTCGAGGCGCGGCTGTCGCGTCTCACCGCATGGGTGCTCGATGCGGAGCGCGCGGCGCGGCCCTTTGCGGTCTCGCTGCCGGGCACGGCGTTTCCGGCGGCCACCGACGCCGAGCATCGACGCCGGGTGCTGACGGCGCTGGCGCTGTATCCCGAGGCGCCCGCGTGATTACGTTGCCGTTGCGGCGTTCGGTTGCGCCGCTTCGTCCCGTTGCCGGCGCGCTGCTCACGCCGGCGCAGGTCGGAAGCCTCGGCATCCTGCTGGTTGCCGCGCAATTGCCGCAGGCCGTGTACCTGCCGCTGTGGATCGGCGTACTCGGCGTCGCACTCGTCGCGCTGCGGTTCGTGCTGATGCGTCGTGAGCGAACGCGGAAGATGGGGCTTCCGGCGTGGGCACTCGCGGTGGTCGCGTTCGCGATCGCTCTCCTGATCCGCAAGCAGTTCGGCTACTTCGTCGGTCGCGATCCGTGCGTCGCATTCCTGTACGTGCTGATCGGCATCAAGTTCCTCGAGGTGCGGACGCTGCGCGACGGCACGCTGCTCGTCTGCCTCGCGATCTTCCTGCTGATCACGCCGTTCTTCTACAGCCAATCGCCGCTCGCGGCGGTCGCCGCGCTGCCCGCGGTGCTCGCAACCGGCGCCGCGCTCGAAGCGCTCGGCAGCAGCCACGCAACGCCGGTCAGCGCGCGCAGCGTGCGCAAGGCATGGGTTCGCACGGCGACGATGATCGCGCAGGGTCTGCCGATCGCGGCCGCGCTCTTCCTGCTCTTTCCGCGGCTCGCGAGCCCGCTGTGGGGATTGCCGGCCGACCGTGCCGCAGCGACCGGGCTGTCCGATCGAATGTCGCCGGGGTCGATCAGCGAGCTGTCGCTGTCCGACGCGGTTGCGTTTCGTGTCGATTTCGACGGCGCTCCGCCACCGTCGCGGCTGCGCTACTGGCGCGGTCCGGTGCTGTCGCTCTTCAACGGCCGCGAGTGGCGCGCACTGTCGCCGCGTGCCGGCGGCCGGCTGCTCGAAGGCAATGCGCCAAGCGTCCGCTATACGGTGACGCTCGAGGCGAACGATCATCCGTGGCTGTTCGCGCTCGACTTTCCGTCGACGGTGCCCGAGATCGATGCCGACGGCGGTGCGCGCGCCAGCGCCGGCGGCCTTGCCGGCTACTCTCGCGAACAGCAGTTCCTGACGCGCGGACCGGTGACGCAGACGCTGCGCTACACGCTCACGTCGCTGCTCGTCGACAGCTATCCGGTCGCGTCGGCATTCGAGATGCAGCAGAACGCGCGCATGCCGCCCGGTAATCCGCGCACGATCGATTTCGCACGTTCGCTGCGCGAGCGCTTTCCCGACGATCGACGCTACATCAGCGCGGTATTGAAGTGGTTTCGCGACGAGCCGTTCTTCTACACGCTCGCACCGCCGCTGCTCGAGGAGAGCCAGCCGGTCGACGAATTCCTGTTCGACACGCGCCGCGGCTTCTGCGAGCACTTCGCGAGCGCGTTCGTCGTGCTGCTTCGCGCAGCGGGCATCCCGGCGCGCGTCGTCACCGGTTACCAGGGCGGCGAGATCAATCCGCGCGGCGGCTACCTGATCGTGCGCCAATCCGATGCGCATGCATGGGCCGAGGCGGTGATCGACGGACGCTGGCAACGCTTCGATCCGACGGCGGCGGTCGCGCCTTCGCGCATCGAGCGGGGTCTCTTCGGCTCGGTGCCGGCCGGAGACCCGGTGCCGCTTTTCGCGCGCGAGGACGGCAGCTGGCTGAAGAACCTTCAGCTCACGCTCGACGCGATCAACCATCAATGGCAGCGCAACGTTGTCCAGTTCAACCGCGATCGCCAGCGCGCGCTGTGGCGCGAATGGAAGGTCGACGAGTTCGCACCCTGGCAGATCGTGGGGGCCGTCGCGGCTGGCGTGACCGCGTGGGGGGTAGCCGTGCTCGCCTGGTTCGCCGCGCGGCGCAAGCGCAAGGAGCGGGCGCTGACGCTCTGGGAGCATGCCTGCCGGCGTCTCGCGCGCGGCGGCCTGCCGCGCCTGGAGCACGAAGGGCCGCTCGCGTTCGCCGAGCGCGCATCGCGTCGCTGGCCGCAGTTCGAGATCGCGTTCCGTGCGATCGGCGAATCGTTCGCGATGCTGCGCTACGGCGACATGGCGAAGCGCGAGAGCGAGCGTGCGGCGCTGCTCGCGACGCTCGAGCGTGCGATCGAGGCGCTGCCGCGCGCCGGGAAGCTCCGCGCGATGACGTAAAGGCACCAAACCGGCAAAGCAATGTTGCCGGAAATGGCGCATTACGCATCGGCGAGCCGCGCCGCCGAATCTTTGCTCGAAGGACTGTCTAACTTCGCGTCCCTCGCCCGGCGGCCGCGCGACGTTTCGCAGGCACCGTTGCGGCATCGGTCGGAGCATCCCGCAGCACAACGTGAACGACGCATCGGCTCCCTCTGTGCAGGGCGCCGCCGAGGCGCCCGCGAGGAGCCGCATCTTCACCTGGCTCGAGCGACGCAAGGCGGCGCGGAGCCGTTTGCGTTCGAGTACACGGCTGCCGGCATCGCGCATTCGCCGCACCTTCGACGAATGCGCGCGCGGAGTCGGCGGAGAGGCATCGGCCCGCTCGCGCGTTGCAACGCTCGCCGGGATCTACCGCGCGCAGGACGACGCCGGCAAGCGCGGATACCTGGAATTGCTGGCGGCGGTCGGCGATGGCGACGGCGCCGTCGCGCAGTCGCTCGTCGACGATTTCCAGCGCGCGTCGGGCGCCGCGCGGCAACTATCCGCGCTGCGGTTGCGTGCGGCGCTCGCCGGAAGGACGCTCGCGGGCCTGCGCCAGTTCAATTTGCTGGACGAGGGCGTCAAGTTCCTCGTCGATCTGCGCGCCGATTCGATCCGCCTTGCGTCCGGCAGCATCGAGGTCCGCGTTATCGACGAGGCGCTCCTCTCGCTGTTCCGCGACTGGTTCGCGCCCGGCAATCTCGAACTGCGCCGGATCACGTGGAACTCGCCGGCGTCGCTGCTCGAGCGGCTCATGGCGTACGAGGCCGTGCACGCAATCCGCTCGTGGACCGATCTTCGCCACCGGCTCGAGTCGGACCGGCGCTGCTACGCGTTCTTCCACCCGCGCATGCCCGACGAGCCGCTGGTGTTCGTCGAAGTCGCCCTGATGAGCCGCGTCGCGGAAAGCATCGCGCCGTTGCTCGACGAATCGCAGCCGGCGATCGATCCGCGCGCGGCCGACGCCGCGATCTTCTACTCGATCTCGAGCACGCAGCGCGGCCTGCGCGGCGTGCCATTCGGCGGATTCCTGATCAAGCGCGTCGTCGAGAAGCTGCTCGCCGAGTTTCCGCAGCTCACGACGTTCGCGACGCTTTCGCCGGTGCCGCGTTTTCGCAAATGGCTTGCCGAGCAGCTCGCACGCGAAGAGCCGGCACTCATTGCGAGGCGCAGCCGAAGCGCATTCGCAAAGCTTGCGCGAAAGGCCGATGCCGAGGATGCGCTGCGCCGCGCCGTCGCCGGCGACATGCCGGACGACGATGCAACGCGCGCGGCGCTCGAATGCGTCGTCGTGCCGCTTTGCGCGCGCTATCTCGTCGTCGAGAAGCGCAATGGACTTCCGATCGATCCGGTTGCCCGCTTCCATTTCGGAAACGGCGCGCGGCTCGACCGGATCGACTGGTTGGCCAATACCTCGGCAAGAGGGCTGCAGGAATCGCTGGGGATCATGGTCAACTACGTGTACGAGCCGTCGCAGATCGAGGAGAACCACGAGGCGTACTTTCGCGAAGGCCGGGTGGCCGCATCGTCCCGCGTCAGGCGATGGCTGCGCCGGGGAGCGAATGGTGCAGCTCGAGACGGCAATTCCAACCCGGAGGAGATTTCGACATGACAATGCACGTACGGATGGCATGGAAAGGCCTGCTCGCGTTTGCCTCGATTCTGCTGGTCGCGCCGCTCGCGTTCGGCGCTCCCGTGGTCCTCAAAATCTCGCACCAGTTTCCCGCGAACACCGATTTTCGCGACCAGATCGCGCGCAAGTTCGCGCAGGAAGTCGAGAAGCGCACCAATGGGGAGGTCAAGTTCCAGATCTATCCCGGCGCATCGCTCTACAAGCCGACGCAGCAGTTCGATGCGCTGGCGAACGGCTCGCTCGACATGTCCGTGTATCCGCTCGCCTATTCCGGCGGCAAGTTGCCGGCGACCAATCTCACGCTGATGCCGGCGCTGATCGAGAACTACCAGCAGGCGTACGACTGGGAGAAGCAGCCGATCGGCAAATGGCTCGAAGACTATCTCGACCAGCACGGCGTCAAGATCATCACGTGGATCTGGCAGGGCGGCGGCGTCGCATCACGCGACAAGCCGATTCTCGTGCCCGCTGACGTCAAGGGCCTGAAGACCCGCGGTGCGGGCAAGGAGATCGAGCTGATGCTGCAGGCGGCCGGCGCTTCGATCGCAACGTTTCCGTCGACGGAGACCTACAACGCGATGCAATCCGGCGTCGTCGATGCGCTATGGACGTCGAGCGCGTCGCTGATCAGCTTCCGGCTGCAGGAAGTCGCGCACTACGTGACGACCGCGCGCGACCACACGTTCTGGTACATGTTCGAGCCGATGCTGATGTCGAAGGCCGCCTACGACAAGCTGACACCCGCGCAGCAGAAGATCGTGATGGACGTCGGTCATTCGCTGGAGAAGTTCGCGCTCGACGCATGCAAGAAGGATGACCAGCGCGTCGCCGACGTGTTCGAGAAGGCCGGCGACAAGGTGTCCGACATGAACGCGCAGCAGTTCGCGCAGTGGAAGGCACTCGCGCAGAAGAGCGCGTGGAAGGACTTCGAGGATCACGTCAAGGACGGCAAGCACCTGATCGACATGGCGACGGCCGTCGACTGATGGCGTCGCCTCCGCGCGCGCGCCGCCTTCGTCCCGGGCACGGCGGAGGCGGCGATGCAAACGACGCGCGCGTGCCGCTGCCGCGCCGCGCGTGGTCTGCGCTCCGCCGCGTCGTTTCGGCGATCAACGCGCTCTGCCTGCTGGTCGGCGGGCTCCTCATCCTCGCGTCCTGCATCGCGATCTCGAACGAGGTTTTCTGGCGCTACTATCTCCATGCGCCGCACACGTGGTCGCTCGAGCTCAACATCTTCCTGCTGATCGCGGCGACGTTCCTCGCGGCCGGCGGCACGCAGGCGCTGCGCGGCCACGTCGGCACCGAGGTGCTGCAGGCATTCATGCCGGCGCGCTGGAATCGACGCCGCATCTTCGCGGGCGACATCCTGTCGCTGCTGCTTTGCGGCTTCATCGCCATCAAGGTATGGGCCTACGCCTGGCAGGCGTGGAGTGAAGGCTGGACCACCGATTCGGTGTGGGCGCCGAAGCTCTGGATCCCGTACGGGGTGATGGCGGTCGGCATGACGCTGCTCACGATCGAGTACGTCGTGCAGGTGATCGACGATCGCCTGCATCGCGTGAGCCGCGTCGTGCACGGCGTCGACAGCGCGGGGACTCATGAGCCCCAATGAGATCGGCATCCTGTTCGTCGTCGTCGCGCTGATCCTGCTCTTGTCCGGCATGCCGGTCGCGTTCGCGCTCGGCAGCGTCTCGGTGGCGTTCATGCTCGCGTTCATGCCGTCGGCGAACATCGCCGACCTCGCCGAAACGCTCTATCAGGGTCTCGACAACTTCACGCTGCTCGCGATTCCACTGTTCATCCTGATGGGCGACGCGGTCGGGAAAACCGGCGCCGCCGAAGACCTGTACGAATCGGCGTATCGCTGGCTCTACCGGCTCCCCGGCGGTCTCGGGATCGCGAACGTCGTCGGCTGCGCGATCTTCGCGGCGATGTGCGGGTCGAGCACCGCCACCGCGGCGGCGATCGGCGCAATGGGCATTCCCGAGATGCGCAAGCGCGGCTACGCGGGCGGCCTTGCCGGCGGGCTCGTGGCCGCCGGCGGCACGCTGGGCATTCTCATTCCACCATCGATCACGTTCATCCTGTACGGCATCGTCGTCGAGCAGTCGATCGGCCAGCTCTTCATCGCCGGCGTCGTGCCCGGCATCCTTCTCGCGCTGCTTTTCGCGCTGTGGGTCGGTTTCAAGTCGCATCGTACGAATCGTCGCGCGCTGCGCCGTGACGACGGCGCCGCCCCCGTCCGCGACACGTTCACGCTGCGGGAACGCGTGCGCGCGCTGCCGCGTCTGCTGCCCTTCATCGTGATCATCACGATCGTGATGGTGACGCTCTACGGCGGCTTCGCGACGCCGTCCGAGGTCGCGGGCGTCGGCGCGCTCGCGACGATCGTCGTCGTCGCGCTCGTCTACCGGTGCTATCGGTGGACCGACGTGAGGCCGATCCTCGTCGGCACCGCGCGCGAGTCGTGCATGCTGATGATGATCATCGCGATGGCGTTCCTGTTCACCTACGTGATGAGCTACCTGCACATCACGCAGGAGGCGACGCAGTGGCTCGTCGGGCTGCCGCTGTCGCGCTGGGAATACTTGTTCTGGATCGACGTGCTCGTGCTGCTGCTCGGCTTCTTCCTGCCGCCGGTGGCGATCATCCTGATGATCACGCCGGTGATCATGCCCGGGCTGCTCGCGCATGGCTTCGATCCGATCTGGTTCGGCGTCAACATGACGATCGTCATGGAGACGGGGCTCATTCACCCGCCCGTGGGCCTGAACCTGTTCGTGATCCAGGGCATCGCGCCGGACATCTCGTTGCGCGAACTGGTGCTCGGCGTGCTGCCCTTCATCGCGATCATCCTGGCGTTCGTCGTCCTGCTGTCGGCGTTTCCGCAGATCGCGCTGTGGTTACCGCACGCGTTCTTTCATCATTGACCGATCAGGCGGGCGGCAGGAACTTCGTCGGATCCATCGGCTTGCCGTGGCGACGAATCTCGAAATGCAGCTTCACCTGGTCGGCATCGGTCTTGCCCATCTCGGCGATCTTCTGGCCGCGCGTCACCTGCTGGCCTTCCTTGACGAGGATCTCCCGGTTGTGCGCGTACGCCGAAAGGTACGTGTTGTTGTGCTTGATGATGATGAGCTTGCCGTAGCCGCGCAATCCGTCCCCGGCATAGACGACGCGTCCCGCCGCGCTCGCGCGCACCGGCTCGCCGGCGGTGCCGGCGATGTCGATCCCCTTCAAGTTCGCCGTCTCCGAGAACGCCGTCACGATCCTGCCTTTCGCCGGCCACGCCCAGTCGAGCTGGTCGGAATCGTTCGTCAGCGAAGCCGGCGGCGCTGACGCCGCCGGCGCAGGCGACGGCGCCGCTGCCGCGGGCATGGCGTTCGACGACGGCGCAGACGCGGCCGGATTGCGCGATTGCGTCTTCGCATCCTGCGATGGCAGCGCGAGCGCATCGCGCGGTGCGGGCGCCGCACTCGCGGAAGCATCGAGATCGCGCACGGCCTGCTCTGAATAAGGCAGTTTCACCGCCTTCGGCGACGTCTTCAGGTTGGCTTGCGATGACGCGAGCGGCGCCGGCGGCGGCGCGGATGGCGATGGCATGGGCAGCGCCGATGACGGCGATGCGGTTGCGGATGGCGTGGGCAGCGTCGATGCGGGCTTGCTTTCGACGATGGCTGGTGGCGTTCGCAGCGGTGCGGTCGTCACGCCGTTCGCATTGTCCTGCGCGATCGGCGCCGCGGTACTCGCCGACGATGCCGGTTCACCGGGTGCCGTGAGCCGCAGCACCTGGCCCGGATAAATTCGGTTGACGTTCTCCAGGTTGTTCCAGGCCGCAAGCTCGCGATAGTCGAGACCGGTGTCGAGCGCGATCTGGTGCAGCGTGTCGCCGCGCTTGACCGTGTACGTCGCAGGCTGCGGCGCTTCGGCCGTCGCCGGTGCAGCGACGCCGGGCGAGACGGCGGTTCGCGACGGAACACCGCGTCCCAGCGGGCGCTCCTCGACGGGGGCGGGGCGATGCGTCGCGCATCCGACGGCGACGAGCGCCGCGGCGACGAGCATCGAAGGCAAACGCAAATGCGACAACGATCGGGACAGCGAAAACGAATGCATCGAGGAGCGGAGGGAACGGACCGCGAAGATCATGCAAGGCCTGGAAGAAGCGGCACGAACCGGACCGCGTCGAACACGTGCTCGCGAATGCCGGCCGGCGCCGCCTCGATCACCGTGAGACGCTGCATGCTGCGTTCGCCGTCGTCGTTCTGCACGAGCGGCAGGACCATGCGCCCACCGGGCTTCAGGTACTTGAGCAGCGTCGTCGGCACGTGCGTCGCGCCGGCCGCAACGATGATCGCGTCGACGGCAAGCGGCTCGCCGAGATCCGCGCTTCCATCGCCGTGCGCGAGGTGCACGTTGCGGATCTTCAGCGACTGCAGGTGCCGGCGCGCCTTGTTGACCAGCGCGACGACGCGCTCGACCGTGTAGACCGTTTTCGCAAGCCGCGCGAGCACGGCGGTCTGGTACCCGCAGCCGGTGCCGATCTCGAGCACGCCGTCCAGGTCGCGGCAGTTCCGCGCGAGCTCGACCATCCGCGCGACGACCCACGGCTGCGAGATCGTCTGGCCACTGCCGATCGGCAGCGGCGAATCGTCGTACGCGCGGATCGCGAGCGCTTCGTCGACGAAGATATGGCGCGGGATGGCATTCATCGCCGACAGCAGCACTTCGTCGCGAATGCCTTCGCTGCGCAAGCGCTCGACCATCCGGGCGCGCGTGCGATCGGACGTCATGCCGCTGCCGGCCGTTCCCCTGTTGCCTGACCCCGGCGTCGCCATCAATCGGTCTTCGTACGAAGCCAGCCATCGACGCCGCGCATCTGCTCGCGGTTGGTGAGGTCGATCTGCAGCGGCGTCACGGAAATCCAGTGATTCTCGACGGCGTGAAAGTCGGTTCCTTCGCCCGCATCGGCCGCGGGCCCTGCGGCGCCCACCCAGTACACCGTCTCGCCGCGCGGGCTTTGCATGCGCACGACGTCCTCGGCCTTGTGCCGCCGTCCGAGCCGCGTGATTCGATAGCCCTGCACCGCTTCGCGGGCGACGTCGGGTACGTTCACGTTCAGAAGCCACGGTCCTGCGGGTTGCCGCTGATGCCGCTGCAGCAATTCGAGTGCCACCGCGGCGGCGGTTTCGAAATGCGCGGCCGTCTTCGACGCGAGCGAGAGCGCCACCGATGGAACGCCGAGCAGGAAGCCTTCCGTCGCCGCCGCAACGGTGCCCGAATAGATCGTGTCGTCGCCCATGTTGGCGCCGAGATTGATGCCGGACATGACCATGTCCGGCAGTTCGTTCAGAAGACCGGTCACGGCAAGATGAACGCAATCGGTCGGCGTGCCGTTGACGAACAGGAATCCGTTCGGTGCGCGGCGCACCGACAGCGGACGGTCGAGCGTCAGCGAATTGGACGCACCGCTGCGGTCGCGCTCGGGCGCGACGACGGTGATCTCCGCGTGCGGTGCGAGCGCCGCGGCGAGATGCTCGAGCCCCGGCGCGAAATAGCCGTCGTCGTTGGAGAGGAGAATGCGCATCGGCGCGGTTCGCGCTTGATCTACGTTGCGACGTGCGTCTTCTGGCCGCGCGACCGCGATGGGCGCGAATTATACCGCGGGGCTCGTAGTGTCGCCGCAGGCTGACGCGCCCGGCGCGCGATGCTAGCATTGACCGATGCGCCTGCGAATCGCTTGTCCGCGGCGCGCGCGCAGCGCCGCGCCGTGATGTCCGCCGTCTCCCCGTTCGACGATCTTGCCGAGAGCGCCCGGCGCCTGTCGGCGACCTCGCTCCATGCGCTTTTCGCGCGCGATCCCGAGCGCACGAAATCGCTTTCGCTCGACTGGAACGGCTGGCGCGCCGACGTCTCGAAGGAGCGCGTCGACGAGCCGTCCCTCGCGGCGTTGCTGCGCGCCGCCGAGGCGGCCAACCTGCCGCACTGGATCGCCGCGCTTTTCGCCGGCGAGAAGATCAACGTGTCCGAGCACCGGCCGGTGCTGCACACCGCACTTCGCGCGCCTGCGTCGACGGGCATCTTCGTCGACGGCGTCGACGTGACCGAGCAGATGCGCGCGACGCGCGAGCGGATGCGCGCGCTCGCCGCCGCCATTCGCGAAGGACGCCGCAAGGGCGTGACGGGCCGCCCCGTGCGCTGCGTCATCAACATCGGCATCGGCGGCTCTGACCTGGGACCGCGGCTCGTCTGCGAAGCGCTCGAAGGCAGCGCCGACTTCCGCAGCAGCGCGCCCGGCGTCGCGTTCGTCTCGAATGTCGATCCCGAGCATCTTTCGCGCGCGCTCGCCGATCGCGATCCCGCTGCGATGCTGTTCATCGTCACGTCGAAGACGTTCACGACGCAGGAAACGCTCGCGAATGCGCAAAGCGCGCGCGAATGGCTGCGCCGCGGTCTCGGCGACACCGTCGATCTCGCGCCGCACTTCGTCGCCGTCACGTCGAACACCGATGCGGCGATGCGCTTCGGCGTGCGCGAAGCGGACATCCTGCCGATGGCCGAGGGCGTCGGCGGTCGCTACTCGCTATGGTCGGCGGTCGGCTTCATCATCGCCGTTCGTGCCGGGTGGCAGGCGTACGCCGACCTCCTCGACGGCGCGCAGGCGATGGACACGCATTTCCGGATGGCGCCGCTCGCACGCAACCTGCCGGTGATCCTCGGCCTCGTCGGCTACTGGAATGCGCGCTGGCTCGGCCATGGGCAGCGGATCGTCGCACCGTACGCGCAGGCGCTCGCGAGGCTCCCCGCCTATCTGCAGCAGCTTTCGCTCGAAAGCAACGGCAAGAGCGTGCGCCGCGACGGAACGCCGGTCGACGGGCCGACCGCGCCTGCGCTGTGGGGCGACGTCGGCACCGACAGCCAGCATGCGTTCTTCCAGTGGCTGCATCAGGGAACGCACGAAGTGCCGGTGGAATTCATCGTGCCGGTGCGCGCGACGCATCCGCTGCGCGACCAGCAGACGCTGCTCGTCGCGAATGCACTTGCGCAGGCACAGGCGCTGATGGTCGGCCGCGATGGCCCCGCACTGCGAAACGAAATGCTGGCGCAGGGGCTTGCGAACGGCGAGCTCGAGCAGGCGATCGCGGCGCGCCGCTGCCCGGGCAACCGCGCGTCGACGATGCTGCTGCTGCCGAAGCTCGACGCGCACAACCTGGGCGCGCTGCTCGCGCTCTACGAGCACCGGACGTTCGTCGAGGGCGTGCTCTGCGGGATCAATTCGTTCGACCAATGGGGCGTCGAGCTCGGCAAGACGCTCGCGAAGCCGATCATCGCGGCGCTTGCCGGTGACGCGCCGCTGCCGGACGGCACCGATCCGTCGACGCGCGCGCTCGTCGCGTATTCGCGGACGCTCATGTCGGGCGCGTAGGGCCTCCGATCGCCTGCCCCGGCCCCGGGGCAGCGGTACGCCTTTCATCTTACCGACGCGCTGACGCCGCTCCCGCCGCATCGGCGTCGTGCTGCGCGCGGATCGCCTCGGCGAGCGACGTGACCGCCGATGCATAGAGCCGGCTCTTGTTGTAACGCGTGATCACGTAGAAGTTGGGAAACACGATCCGCAACTCCTGGCCGTCGGCGTCGCCGTCCGAATCGGGCTTCGCCTCGAGCGACAGCAAGCCGACGGGTTCGGGTGACAGCGAATCGGGAAGCCATTCGGCGGCGACGCCGTCGTCGTTCCACGCCGCGAGCGGGCGCCGTTCGCTGATGCCGCCGTCGAGCCGGCGGAACGCCGCCTCGCGCTGCGACGGCGCGACTACCGCCTTCGTCCATATCGGCTGGCCACGCAGCCAGTCGTGGCGCGCCAGGTAGTTGGCGACGCTGCCGATCGCGTCGTCGCCGCTTCGCCACAGGTCGATGCGCCCGTCGCCGTCGTAGTCGATCGCGTATTCGCGCACGCTGCCCGGCATGAACTGCGGCACGCCGAACGCGCCGGCGAACGAGCCCTTCGGCACGAGCGGCGAGAACTTCTCGTCGCGCGCGAGCAGCAGGAATTGCCGCAACTCGCCGCGAAAGAACGCGGCACGGCGCGGATAGTCGAATGCGAGCGTCGACAACGCGTCGATGACCCTGTAGTTGCCGACGTTGCGGCCGTAGAACGTCTCGACGCCGACGATCGCGACGATGATCTCCGGCGGCACGCCGAATTCGCGTTCGGCGCGCGCGAGCGCGCCGGCGTGCGCCTGCCAGAAGGCGACGCCACCGTCGATGCGCGCCGGCGTCAGGAATTGCGGTGCGTACTCGAACCATTTCGGCGGCGCGACGATCGGCCGCTCCATCGCGTCGATGATCTTCTGCTGGTAGCGCACGTCGCGAAACCAGTGCGTCAGGGTCCTGCGCGAAAAGCCGTCGTCGTGGACGAGCGCACCGATGAACGCGCGCACGTCCGCTCGTCGCTCGTAACCCGACCCGGCAGGCGCGGAAGCGGCCACGCCATGTCCGCGCGATGCGGCCGCGCAGGGAAGCGCCGTGACACCGGCGAGAACCACCGCGAACGCAGCGAGCAGGCAATACCGCACGATCGTGATCACAGGAAACGGACGCGCAATGGTATCGTCGCACGCGTTTCACGTCGACGATCGACGCGTCCGACATTGATCGACACCCTCTATCCGTTGTTTCGACCGCTCCTTTTCGCCGCCGATCCGGAGGCCGCGCACGCGCTCGTGCTCGACGGCCTCGACATGGCGGCGCGGACCGGCCTCGCACGGCTCGCCGCGCCGCGGCTGCCCGAAGCGCCGGTGACGGCGATGCGCATCACGTTCCCCAACCGCGTCGGGCTCGCCGCCGGCCTCGACAAGAACGCCGCGCATCTGACGGGGCTCGCGACGCTGGGCTTCGGCTTTCTCGAGGCGGGGACCGTGACGCCGCGACCGCAGCCCGGCAACCCGCGACCGCGGCTGTTCCGGGTGCCGTCGGCGCACGCGATCGTCAATCGCCTCGGCTTCAACAACGACGGTGTCGATCGCTTCGTCAGCAACGTGCAGCGCGCGCGGTATCGCGGCATTCTCGGCATCAACATCGGCCGCAACTTCGATACGCCGAACGAGCGCGCCGCGGACGATTACATCGCTGCGTTGCGCGCCGTGCATGCGCAGGCGAGCTACGTGACGATCAACGTCTCGTCACCGAATACGAAGGGACTGCGCGACCTGCAGTCCGAGGACGCGCTCGACGCGCTGCTCGCACGAATCTGCGCGGAACGCGACGATCTCGCGCAGTGGCAAGGCCGCCGCGTGCCGCTCGTCGTGAAGATCGCGCCGGACTTGAGCGACGACGGCGTCCGCGCAGTGGCGCAGCTTCTGATCAAGCACGGGATCGACGGCGCGATCGCGACGAACACGACGCTCGCGCGCGACGGCGTCGAGGGACTGACGCACGCGAGCGAGCAAGGCGGCCTGTCAGGGGCGCCGCTGCGCGAGCGCGCGCTGACGACGCTGCGCGCGCTTGCCGCCGCCCTCGATGGCGCGCTGCCGATCATCGCCGTCGGCGGCATCATGTCCGGCAACGACGCGCGCGAGCGCATCGATGCGGGCGCGACGCTGGTGCAGCTCTACACGGGCCTGATCTACCGCGGACCGGCGCTGATCACCGAGTGCGTGCGGGCGCTGGCAGCGTCGCGGGAACCGTAGCGCGGCCGCGCGCGCGCCAACCGCGATGCAGGCGCATTACGCTGCGGGCGCTTGCGCCTCGGTCAATTGCGAGCGTAGCCAGGATTCCTGTCCGAGCGCGACCAGCACCTGAACCGCTGCCACGCGCGCCCCATGCTCCGGATAGCGCACGAGGGGCTTCACCTGCTCGACCACGCGATCGCCGAGACCAATGAGCGCCCGCGTCGCAGCCGCCCGCGTCGGCCAGTCGCTGCCGCGCAGCAGCGCGACGAGGTCGGGCAACGCGCGAACGCCTTCGGCGTCGGCGAGACGTTGAACGCAGGCCCTCCGAACTTCGACATCGTCGTCCTCGGCCAGGCAGCGACGCAGGTCGACGCTCGCGCCGGCGGCGATCGCCGCACTGCGCAGCCCGGGGTTGGCGTGCTTCGCGAAACGATTCAGCGCGCTTGCGTCGGCGCCTGAATCGCGTGGATGCGCCGCGAGAAACTCGAGTGCGACGCGCGCGACGCGGTCGGCATCGGATGCGAGCGCACGAGCGACGACCGACGTCGCGCAACCGGCGAACGCGCGGAGCCCCCACGCGGCGAGCCATTCGCGGTTGTCGTCGGAAAGCCGATCCCAGCGGTGCAGCAGATGGCCGAATGCGCGCTCGCCTTCCTGCTCGATCGCCGCGCGCGCTTCTTCTCGAAACGGCCCGTCGAGTTCGGCCAACCACGCGTGCGCGTTGTTTTCATCGACCCGAGGCGGGTTCCCGCCTCCATCGGTCAGCAGCGCCTTGCGCAACTGCTCCTCCGCGCAAGTCGGCGCGACCCCGACGAGGATCGACGCGACGGCGCGCGCGCGTGCGACCGAATCGTTCTGCAGCAGAAGCGGGCGCAACCGGTCGCGAAGCGCCGGGCCGGATCCGGCCGCCAGGCAGCCCGCGGCCGAGAAGAGCAAATCCGGATGCGCATCGGTTTCCAGCACGTCGACAAAAAACGCGACGACGCGCTTGTCGCGAAATGCCGAGAGGGCTGCCGCGACGGCGAGCCATTCCGAGTCGCGCCGGCCATGCACACCCTTCGCGGCGCGAGCGAGAAGCGCGTCGATGACGTCGCGCCCGTCGACGAGCCCGAACGCCTTGGCGGCTTCCGGCTGCGCCTTGATCGCATTCAGCGCGGCAAATCGCACCGGCGGTTCCGGCGCGTTCAGCGCCGCGATCAGGTCCCGCCCGGAGCGAATCTCGCGCGGTCGTGGCGGCGACGCGAGCGCCGGATCAGCAGCCATCGCCGAGGGCCGGCCTTCCATCCGAGCGCGCCGTGCGCGGGAAAGAAAGACTCACGACCAGTTCCAGACGTCGAGCCAGAACTCGCTTTGGCCATAACTGCAGCCGCCATCGACGACGAGGATGAACCGGTTCGAGTAGTTGACCTGCGGCCCCTTGGATGCCCACCTCAATTGAATGACATTGGGCAGGTGGATGGACAACGTTTGCGCTGGTCCGAGTACGGCGAAGACAGGATCGCGCTCGAAGCCGACCTGCAGCGCGCTCGTCGCATGCGGTTGCCGCTGCTCGTCCAGCAGTGCGAATCGCACGGGGACCGGCCCACTGGGCGCATTGCGGGGAAGCACGATGCTGATGAACGCAGTGTTGGACGCGTTCGTGTCGCCCGCGGGAAGGCTCGGGTCGGCATTGATCGTCGCGCCGCCGAGGCTCTGGTCGGCCCACGGCGGCGCCGGTCCAGCGGTGGAATCCTCGCTCAGGATGAGCGAGAGGACGTTGTCGAGCACGTTGATCGCGGACGTGACGCTGATGTCGCTGCTGCCGCACGTCGGCGGCGGACTCAATGTCGCGCTGCCCGTGACCTTCACCGTATAGGTCGGCGATGTCGGCGAAGGCGACTGCATGGCCGTCGGATCGTTCGGATCGCCGCTCAATATGCAGAGGTCGGGGAACGTGTGCGTAAAGCTCGTGCTGTTCTTTCCGCTCGGAATGAGCACCGAGGTCGGAAAGCCCGGTTGCACCGGATCGGTTGCGATGGCGACGTTGATCGGCCCGATGTAAGGCGAGGCGACGCCGACCGTCACGGTCACCGGCGTGCCAGTGAGCACTGGATCCTCGCTGAACTTCACCTCGAGCTCCGGGACCAGAACGCACGACAGCGACGACGACTCGAGCAATGTCGACACGTTCCCCGACATCGACGGCGTGATCGATTTGAAGCCGAGCAGCGGCGCGAGGCCGAGGCTCGGCGCCTGCCAGCCGAAGCTGAAGAGCTTGCACGCCGAGAGCGAGAAGTAGACGCCGAGGTCGAGGCTGAAGCCGATGTCGTAGTGCACGTTCGTCGTGAGTGTCTTCGGCGGCGTCGCTCCGAACGTCGGTCCCGTTGCCGTGATCGCGGTCTTGCCGTACGCCAGGGAGCCGTAGGTCGCCTGGGTCGCCATGCCTTTGTCGACAGTGAACGAGTCGACGTACATCGTCACCGGCATCCCGATCGTGAACGACGGGCCCAGGCAAAGATCGCCCTTGACCTTGTGCAGCGTCTTGACGAACGAATTGAGGCCCGGAACGTAATCGACGAGATTGATCGGAATCGTCAGGCTCGGCGTCGCCGTCAGCGACTTTTGCGCCGGGAGCTCGTCCTCCGTGTCGCCGACGAACATGAACGTCTGCCCTGCATCGATGACCGACGCGAGGTGATCCGATGTGTCCTTTTCCAGCAGGGCGTCCTCCGCGGCCTGCTCGAGCAGGTAGGCAATCAGCTCCGCGAAGAGCTCCAGGAAATCGATCTCGACCTTGATGCTCGCGTCGAACACCGTATGCCAGCTGAACTTCCACGGCGAATACCACGCCGACGGCAGGTAGAGCTGTTCCTTCGCGTCCACACCGCCGCCGAACGAGAAGCCCATGAACATCCCGGACTGCATTTCCTGCTTGGCGCTGCCAAAGTCGACGCTCAGTTGTCCACTGTTCGACGCGTTGACCATCGACACCGTCGCGTTCTCGAACAGAAAGGACAACGACGGACCGCAAATGCCCATCAGATAGTCGTAGTACGACGACAGCTTGAAGCGCGAGAACAGTACGGTCGACGCCGTATCGAAGATCTCGTCGGAGTGCTGCGATGCCGCGAAGCCGGCGCGCACGCTTCCGATCGGCGACAGCGGCAATCCCACGCACAGGTTGATCGGTTCGGACGTGCCGATGGAAACGTCTGTGAACTGAGCCATGATGTGCCCCTGCTCCCTCGAAGGAGATCAGACCGGAATGCCGACGACCAGCGCGCTTTCGACGTTGTTCGGGTCGTCCGGATCGCCCGACGCGTTCTTGAGGAACTCGGCGCCGAACGCGAGCCGGCCGGAACTGTCGGTCTGGCGCGGGTGATAGCCGTGCAGGATCTCGGTGATCTGCTTCCCCTGCACCATGTCGCCGCTGCGAAGAATCGTCTGCGTCGTCTGTCCGTCGGAAACGGTGAGGACGCTCGACCCGTCGTCGAGCAGTTCCGTCTCGTACACGAGCGCCGAGTCGCTGACGACGGGGGCGCCGAGCGACGCGACCGTGCGGCCACCGCGGAGCAGGCCATTGCGCGTGAGCAACGTTGCGCCGCCGAGCCGGGTGCGGAACGTGAGGCCGTGAAGGTGCGACGTCGTGTGCGTCACCTGCGCGACGATGCCGCCGCGCGCGATCCGCGCACCGAGGATCGTGTCGCCGGGCACGATGTCGGTTTGCCGGCTGAGCCGGCCGACGAGATGCGACGATGCGGCGAGCAGGCGATAGCTCGACAGCGACTTCTGCAGGTCGCCTTGAATGAGCGCGGTGCCGGGCCGGCGATCGGCGCCATCCACGCGGAATGCGCTCACCTGCGCGAGGAAGCCGCCGTCGGATGCGACGTCGACGAGCCCGAAGCTGCGGATCGCCGAATTCGTTCCCGGCAGCAGATCGCCGGCGCGCATCAGCACGCGGCTCGATCTCGGATGCTTCGGACTGGCCGAAAAGAGTGCCTGAGTTGCGCCCAGCGACGTCGTGGACGTGTCGGTGGTCGTGCCGATGAACGTGACCGTGTCGTCGTCTGCGAGGGCGACGTCGCCGAAGATGCCTCCGTACTGTCCTCCCTCGGGCGCCGGATCGCCGAACCGCGCGACTCTGCTCCAGACCTTCGTCTCCGGCATGATGAGATAAACGCCGGGCGCGTTCTTGACCGCGACGCTGCCGCTCAAATCGGCGCACGTGAGCGTCGTCGCGTAGTGCCCGGCCGAATTGGTGTCGCCCGTGCCGATTCGGCTTATCGTAAGCGGCAATTGATCTTGCGGCACGCCGACGATGTTGGGGGTCGTCAACGAGAAGTTCTGGTAGACCCACAGGCGCAGGTCGGTGATCGCCGGCGGCGTTCGCGTGTAGTCGACGCTCGCGAGGAAAACGGCATCCGGTGGCGTCGCCCCCTGGCCGAGGCCCGGCGCCTTGTCCGTTGCCGCCTGCGTCATATGGCCGTGAAAGTAGATGAACGGCGTGCCGCCGGCCATCATCGTGACCGGCGTCATTTCGCCCACCGGATTGATGCCACCGGGATCACCGGGCCACGCTGCGCCGTCGTTCGCCGTCCACACGCGATAGAACACGTAGCCGTTCGGAACCGCGCCGAGCGACCCGTTCCGGGCGTTGCCGCTGCTGCCCGCCGTCGTGAGCGCGACGCCGCCAAGGGCGCCGCCAACGGCTTTCAGGAAGTCGCGGCGCGAGACACCGTTCTTCGCACTCCCCCGTGCATCGTCATCGGTCATGACCTATACCTCCCTGGGTATAGCCCAAGTCGCCTTCAGACACCGCGTCGGTACCGCTGCCTTGCGGCTAGTTCTTCGCGACGCACCTCTTGCCGAAATTGCTCTGGATGAATGCGAGGTCGAGCGAGTCGGTCGAACCGTCGTGATTGAAGTCGTACCAGCTCGAGCTCGACGACGGCGTCGTCTGCACCTGCGAGAAGAGCGTCCAGTTCTTGAGGTCCTGTTCGTCGACGACCTTGTCCAGGTTGCCGTCTCCGGGACACGAAACCTCGGACGTCATGATGGAATTCAGGGTCGCGGACAGGTTATTGAAGTTCGTGAGCTGCAGCGGCGTCAGCTGACCGGGGCAGTTCTGCGTGTACGCACCGGTCGTCACGTCGAACGAATCGGCGCAAAGCGCGAAGCGCGCTTCGTCGAGCCGCGGCGACGGCGCCGCTTCGTCGATCTCGTAGAACTCGGTGACGGTGACCGGCTTGAAGTCGGGCGGCGCCGCGCAATCGGGCTGGTTCAGCTTGATCAGCTTGTACACGTCGTTGCGCACCGCCTGCTGTGAAACGGGCACGAGCGACATGCCGGGGATTGTCGGGTCGACGGCCGCCGCATCGGGCGACGTCTTCAGCGCGCAGCACGTGTCATAGGCGACAGTCCCCTTGTCGGGCGCGTCGCCCCACCAGACGCCGCCCTCGAAATGGCAAATGCCCTTGCCCGAGAAAAGCTGCAGGCATGCGGGCGTGGGTCCGATCTGGAGGACGCACGGCTGCGGATCCACGGGGTGGATGTTGTTGCCGATCTGCGTGAAGTTGGTCTGGCGAATTTCCACCTGATCGGGATTGGTGAGGTACGCGAGCATCGGTTGCGAGTCGAGTGCGTGGCTCGACGGCACTGCCTTGCGCACGTCGACGCCGCCCAGCTCGCCGAACAACTGATAGAGGTCGGCGACGTTCACCATCGCATCCACGGGACGATCGGGCGATTTCACGAGCGGTCCTGCAACGATCAGCGGCACCCAGACGCCGGTCTGGTAGACGTAGCCCTTGGCGTGCGAGATTTGGAACGGAGGCTTGACGCCGGGGCTGAACGTGCCGTTATCGCCGACGATGATCACCATCGTGTCGGTTTTTTCGGGCTGGTAGTCGAGGCTTCCGTCGGCGTTGTAGCTCGCGAGGCCCGTTTGCACGAGAAGACGTCCGATCTCGGCGTCCGCGCTTTCCAGCATCTGGTTGCTGAGCAGATGGTAGTTGGCGATGCCCTGGCTGCCCGGCAGGTTCGGCGTGCAGTCGAGGTTGCTGAGGTCCTGCGAACCGGCAGGCAGCAGCGACCGCGGCGTTTGCTGGTACGGCGCATGGATCTGCGGGTACGCCGCCGTGACCATCCATTTCTTGTTGCCCTTCCGCCCGTTGATCCAGCTCACCGCGGAGTCGGTCATCACGTCGCCGATGTAGCGGCGCGTGCTCGGATCGCCGCTGTCGGGGGCGATCACCGTCACGTTGCCGTCGGCGTCGTTGATCACCCGTTCCCACACGTAGAACGCGTTCTGGTTGCCGAAATCGAGTGCACCGGACAGCGGTTCTGCACATGCCTGATTCGGCACGAAGATGCCACCCTGCTCGAGACACGCGCGTCCGGGCGTCGGGGCCGCTGGATTCGCCGCCATGTCCTTGCACGTGGAATCCAGGAAGTGGCACGAGCCTTCGTCGGCGCCACCGGGTCTTATGGCGTTGGGGACGAAGCCGCACGTGTAAGCCGTAGTGGGCTGGCCGGTTCCGCTATCGATCAAGCCGCCGGCGCTGGTGTCGATCGGATGCGGCGAACCGTCGAGGAAGCCGTCGAAGTAATCCCATCCAAGCGCGTGCACGATCGCGTCGCCGAACGGGTTGTTCGTAGTCGTCGCGAGGTGGAACTTGCCGAAATTGGCGCTCTCGTATCCCCGCTTCTTCAGAAGCTTCGGCGTCGTGATCTCGAACGGCGACACCTGCGAGTTCGCGAGGTCGATGTTGAGCAGCGCGCTGCTCACGTTCGTGCGCAACGGCCAGCGTCCCTCGAAGAAGACCGCGCGACTCGGCGAGCACTCGGGCATCGCCCACACGTTGCGAAAGCGCACGCCGGCATGCGCGATGGTGTCGATGTTCGGCGTCTTCGCGGCGTCGATGCCGCCGTAGCCGAACACCCGCATCTGATCGATCCCGACGTCGTCGAGGATGATGAAGAGGATGTTCGGATTGCGGCCGTTGGCGCCGGCATGGCCGGGAGGACTGTTCCCGTTGCCGTTGGCGTTGCCATTGCCAGGGGCTGCCGCTGCAATGCCCGCGCTCAACAACAGTACGAGCAGGAACAGGGCGCCCGACGCGCGACGTAGCAGATTCACGCTGCACCTCCCTCGTCGCCGGCCTCGATGGGTCGGCTGTTCGGATTGACGTTCGTCTAACTCATGGCGTGCAAGATGGAACTCCGAAGCAGGCGCCATGCCCGCAATGTAATCGTTTGTTCCGGTTAAGAGATTGTTTGGATGGCCGCAATCGGGATCGGCCGAGTGTAATTTTTATCGACACTTTTCCGTGTCGCGAGCCGGCCGCCAGCCGGACATGGCGCGGGCCGCGATCTCGACTACCATCGCAGTGCAAAAAAGCACGGCGTCGAGTTGGTCCAGCAGGTCACGCGAACGCTGGCGGGATCACGGTCGTTGCTTCCCGCCGGGTATTTGCCCGTGGTGGCCCCGCAGCTCATTGCCCGAGCGCGCGCAGCTGCGCTGCATGGCGATCGGCCTTTGCACGATCGCCCGCCTCGCGCTCGAAGCTCACGAGCGCCTCCAGGATCTCGCGATCCGCGGGATGCGCGCGATTCGCTGCCTCGAGCGTGGCGATGGCAGCCTTCGCGTCGCCGAACGAATGCTGCGCGACGCCCAGGACGTAGGCGAAGCGCGCGTTGCCGGGATCGAGCTTCGTCGCTTCTCCAAGCTCCGCGAGCGCTTCCTGCGGCCGCTTCGCGCGCACGAGCGAAAGTCCTAGCGCGTGATGCAGCGTCGCGTCGCGCGGCAAGTGCGCAAGTCCTTCGCGCAGCGTCGCGTCGGTATCCGCCTCCCGGCCCGCGTCGCGAAACGCATCGGCGAGATCGAGGTAGGCACCGGCGAACGTCGGATCGAGCGCGATGCTCGACCGAAGATCCTTGACGCCCTGCGCGAAGTCGCCCTGCCGGATCTCGAACGTACCGAGCGCGCTTCGCGCTTCGGGACGGTCGGCGTTGAAACGCTGGCTCGCGACGAATTCCGTCGCCGCCGCCTCGAAAGCGCTGCGCTGCTGCGGGCTCGCACCGTCGATGTCGCCGGCAAGCATCTTCGCCGCTTCGAGGCGTACGGCCCGGATGGGATCCGACAGCAGCGGAGCCCCGATCGTCCGCTGCGCGTCGGGCGACGCGTGCGTCAACGCTTCGACGGCACCGAGTCGAACGAGCGGACTGCCGTCATGTGCAGCGTTGGCGATCGCTTCGAGATTCGCCGCGTCCTGGTTCGCGTCGAGGCGCGCCAGCGCCGAGGCGCGTGCGATGGCCGGCTGATCCGCGGCGGCGACCACCGCACGTAACGGCGCACCTGCATCGGCGGCGCCGGAGTCGGCAGCGGCGAACGCCGCCGCGTAGCGGTGCAGCCGATCTGGGCTGTCACCCCACAAGGCTTTCACGCGCGCCGCGGCCCAGCGCGCGTCGTGGTCGCGATGGCAGCCGTTGCATGCGTTCGGCGTGCCGATCGCGACCGACAGATCAGGACGCGGAGGACGCAATCCGTGATCGCGGCGCGGATCGATCTGCATGTACGCATTTGCCGGCATGTGACAGTTCACGCATTGCGCGCCGGCGCTGCCGCTCGGATGGTGATGGTGCGACGTGGTGTCGAACTTCGCGGCGTCGTGGCAGCGGTCGCACAGCGCATTGCCCTGCGCACGAAGTTTCCCGGTGTGCGGCTCGTGGCAATCACTGCACGTCACGCCGGCCGCGTACATCCGACTTTGCAGGAACGACCCCCAGATGTACACCTCGGCGCGCTGCTGGCCGTCCGCGTAATAGACGCCGGGTTCGAGCAGAGCCGGAAGATAGTAATCGAGGAATCGCGCGCCCGCCGTATAGCCCGCGGCGATCGGCGCGCGGCGCGCATGGCACTGTGCGCACACCTCGATCTCGCGATCGTCCGTTCGCGGCGTCGATCGCGTCGCCGTATTGCGCTCCGGCGACCGCTGCCACGTGACGCCTGCCCGCTCGTCGAGCCTCGCGACGAGTCCCTTGTTCGCGACATCGTCCGGCTTCCCGGCCGCGCGCGCGTCGGCCCACGCGACGTGCATCGATCCCGGTCCGTGACACGCCTCGCATCCGACGCCGAGTTCGGTCCAGTGCGACTCGTACCGATTCGCGCCGGCATCGTAGTTCTTCTCGAATCCCGTCACGTGACATTCGCCGCACATGAAGTTCCAGTTCTGTGCGCCGCGCGTCCAATGCAGCGGATCGCGATGGTCGATGCCCTGCCCCGGGTACAGGTGGAACCAGCGCTGGCCGCCCTCGCGCTGCGGCCGGGTGTCCCACGCGATCGACAAAGCCTGCAGCCGCCCATCGGCGAACGGAATCAGGTACTGCTGCAGCGGATCGACACCGAACGTGTAAGCGATCTCGTAGTCGGCGAGCGCACCGTCGGGGCCGTCGGTGCGGACGAGGAATTTGCCGTCGCGCTTGAAGAACGTCGATTCGATGCGGCCGTAGCGGAACTTCGCACCGTTGAAGTCGCCCTGCACGGAGTGCGCGCTCGCGGCTTGCATCGCGACCGCATGTTGCGACGTTCGCCAGGCGGCGAGCGACGACTCGTGGCATTTGCCGCACGCGGCCATGCCGACAAACGATGGCCTGGCACCCGACCAGGCCGAAGCGCCGGCGTCACTCGTCGTGCGCGTTGCCCCGTCGCTAAGCGATGCGCTCGCCGTGCGCGGTGCTGCGATTGGCGTCGTCGTCGGGGATTCGACGTTCCACCACCATGCGAGCAGTCCGGCGCCGATGACCACCAGGATCGTCGACAGCACGATCAACGAACGCCGCATCGGCCGCCGCGCGGGAGCGGGAGGGGGCGTTGGCGGGATCGACGAACGTTTGCGCGCGCGACGTTTCGGCAAGAAACGGAAAGAACGACCGGAGAAGGCCCGGATTAGGATAGCATCGGCACGATCGACATGCTGCCGCGACCGACGCCGCGGCCTGGAGCCCCTGATGCAACTGCCCGATCGCGAATCGATCGCGCCCGCCGGGAACCCGCTCGGGCTCGACGGCATCGAGTTCGTCGAATACGCGACGAGCAAGCCGCAGGCGCTTGGACACGTGCTCGAGATGATGGGCTTTCGCGCGATCGCCCGGCATCGCTCGCGCGAGGTCCTTCTCTATCGGCAAGGGGACATGAACGTCGTCGTCAACGCGCATGGCGAGCGCGGCGCGAATGCCGAGCGCCCGTCGGAGGCGACGTACATCTCGGCGATCGCGCTTCGCACGCGCAATGCCGCGGCCGCGTACCGCTACGTGCTCGACCGTGGCGCGTGGGCCGTCGCGACGCACGCCGAAGTGATGGAGCTCAACATCCCGGGCATTCACGGCGCCGGCGCGAGCCGCATCTACTTCGTCGACCGCTACCGCGATTTCTCGATCTACGACGTCGACTTCGTGCGCAACCCCGGCGTCGATCGACACCCGGCTGCGCTCGCCGGCCTGCACTGGTTCGGGATCGTCCAGTACGTCGGCACCGACCGGACCGCCGACTGGACCGAGTTCTACACGAAGCTCTTCGCCTTCACCGTGCTGCCGGACGAGCAACGCTATGGAATCCTGCCGAAGGGCCGCATCCTGCGCAGTCCGTGCGGCGCGTTCTACCTGCAGCTGATCGAGCCGGTCGAAGGCACGTACGAGGTTGAACCGAACGAGACGTTGCAGCGTGTCGGCCTCGGCACGCCGGACGTGCTGCAGACGACGAAGGCGCTGCGCGAGCGCGGCGTCGAATTCATCGAGTCGCGCGACGTGCATTCGGAAACGCGAGGCGCGCTGACCCAGGGCTACCTCGGCAGCGTGATGTTCGAGCTCGTGCACGATGAACGGTGACGATCGCAGCGGCCGGCCGTCGGCGCTCGGCCCGCTGCCCGACATCGGCGATTTCGGGATCGACACGATATCGCTCGCCGGTACGCTGCCGGCCAAGCTCGACGCGGCGAGGCGCGGCGGCTTTTCGCAGATCATGCTGTCGGCGCGCGATCTCGTCTCGCATCCGGAAGGCTATGAAGCGGCGGTCGATGCGGTGCGATCGAGCGGACTGCGGGTCACCGGCTTCCAGGTGCTGCGCGACTTCGAAGGACTGTCGGGACACCTGCACGATTACAAGGTCGACGTCGCGAAGTCGATGCTGACGATGTGCGACGCGATCGGCGCGAAGGTGCTGCTCGCATGCTCGTCGACGTCGACGCACGCGACCAGCGACGCCGACGCACTGGCGCGCGACCTGCACAAGCTCGCGATGCTCGCGGTTCCGTTCGGCGTCGACGTCGCCTACGAGGCGCTGTCGTGGGGCCGCGCCGTGAACGAGTTCACGAAGGCCTGGGACATCGTGTGCCGCGCCGATGCGCCGAATCTCGGCCTCGGTCTCGACTCGTATCATCTGTTCGCGAAGGAAACGTCGCTCGATGAGCTCGAAAGCATCGACCCGGCGAAGATCTTCCTCGTGCAGCTCGCCGACTTCATGTGGCAGGAAGTGCGCACGGCGGAGGAGCGCATTGCGACGGCGCGCCATTTCCGCGTGTTTCCCGGCGAAGGCGTGCACAGCGTGCAACTCGCCGACGCCGTCAAGCGGCTCGCGCGAATGGGCTATGGCGGCGACTACAGCTTCGAGGTCTTCAACGACGACTATCAGCAGATGCCGCCGGACATCGTCGTCGCGCGCGCCCGCCGCGCGGCGATCTGGCTCGCCGAGGACGTGTTGCGGCGCGCGTTGCCGCTGCCCAATCAGATGCGACTGCGCCGCCCGGGCAGCGGCTGACTCACTGTTTCGACTTCGCGAAAGCCTCAGCAGCCGGAGAGTGTCAGCGCGGGCGCCGCGTGCGCAGGCGCCGACCTGCGCGCCACGTCGTTTACGGACTTCGAGCGCGCGGTCGCTCCCCGGCCGCTGCTTTGCCAACCCGCGAAGAGTGTCGCTAACGCGGCCGCCGCGACACGAGCATCCGCGCTTCGGCTTCGGCGACGACGATGCCGCCCTGATTCGCCGCGCGTCCTGCGAGCGCGACGATGCCGGCGTCGTGTGCAGGCTTGTCGAGCGTCTCCGCGATCGTCCACGTCGTCGTCAGCGTGTCGCCGGCGCGGACCGGCGCGATGAAGCGCGCGTGGTGCTCGAGATACGCGACCGCGGTGCCATGGAAGTACATGCCGACCGCGGCGCCCATGATCGACGACGTCAGCATTCCGTGCAGGATCGGCGTGCCGAAGCGCGTGCTCTTCGCATACTCGGCGTTCATGTGATGCGGATTCGTGTCGCCGATCAAGCCCGCGCCCATCACGATGTGGGTTTCGGTGATCGTCAAGGCACTCGCGAACGTGTCGCCGACGCTGACGTCGTCGAACCAGCGGCCGCTGCCGATCAGCCCATTCATCCGGCGATTCGTGGCGTGGCTGCGCGAAGCGACACCAGTTCGGCGAGGCACAGCTCGGTGAACGCGATGCCGCCATAGAGCGGCAGCACGAAGATGTTGACGACCGGGATCAGCGACAGCGGCGACAACGCGAGCCCGAGGCCCATCAATCGCGTGCGGCTGCGATCGATCACTGCGGCGATCTCGCCTCGCGTCGCGTGCTCAGCGAGCGCGTCGTAGCGAAACATCCGCTGCGTGAGCCACGCGTTCAGCACGAGCGACGCGACCGCGTAGATCGGCGGCACGAACAGCAGCACCAGCGAGACGAGCCACAGCGGCACGAAGATCGCGAGCGCCAATGCGGCATTGCCGGTGCTGCCCGCGAACGTGCCGCCGCGCACCGCCGCGAGCGCCGGAAAGTGGCGCGCGGCTACCGTGCGCACGATCACCGGCATCGCGAGAACCGCGATCGCGGTCAATGCCGTCGCGGCCGCGAGTGCGGCGAAGACCAGCACCGCGATGACATCTGCGGCGAGCCGCTGCCACCACGACGCGCCGTCGGTCGCGCCGAACAGACGAGCGAGCAGGTCGGTCAGCGAATGCCACCCGGCGATTGCGATGCCGGTCCAGACGATCGCCGCGACCAGAAGCGGCAGCAGCGCGAGACCGACGATCCGCGCCGTGAAGAGGATCGGTACCGCGCGCGACAGCGCGCCGACGATCGACGCCGCGGTTCCCTGGCGCGTCAAAGGGAGCCCTGACGCCTTAAACCGAGGCGGTCTCGAGCTCGAAGCGATCCGAGAGCTCGTGGATCACGCTCGTGAACGCGCGATCGATCAGCGGCTCGGCTTCGACGAGCCGCGCGCGGTTGCCGCGGAACTGCTCGGCGAGTTCGTCGGCAGTCATCGACAGCGCCTTCTGGCCCTGACGGTTCGTGAACAGATAGGTGCCGCGCAGCGGGCTGATCCATGCGAGCTTCGCGAACGAGAGCTGCGCATCGGCATCCTCGAACTCGACCCACATGCCGCGATCCATGCTGCGCGCGATTTCGAGGAACTCGTCCTCGATGATCGCAGGACCGGCGTCGGGCACCGCCGGCTCGGCCGGCGCCATCGCGAGCGCGAGCGCTTCCGCGCGCGCGGCTGCCTCGGTGTTGCCGGACGCCTTGGCGACGACCGCTTCGGCGCGCGCCGCCTCCGCGACCGCAGCGGTCGGCGACGCGACGGTCGCAAGCGACGGCTTCACCGCCGCGGCGTGCGCCTCGACGAGATTCGCCATGAACGCTTCGCGCTCGCCGGCTGCCCATTGCGCGGGCGGCGCGCCGGCCGCGAGGCGCTTCAGAAGCGACGGGAGCAACGCGACGAGATGCTTGCGATCCTCGGGCGTCTTCTTCGGCTGCACGCTCCAGACGAGATCCTCGAGCGTGGCCACCGCCGAGCTCCACGCTTCGCTGTCGTCGCCGTCGCGAAGATAGATGCCCTCGAGGGTGCCCTGCCACTTCTCGCGCAGGAACCGCGCGAGAAAGCGTGGGATCGGATAGCTCTCGATGCGCCGCTCGACTTCGGACTTCGCGATGACGCTCGCGAGATCCTTGCGATCGCCCTCGTTGATCGCCTCGGCGGTGCTCGAGAAGTTCTCTTCTGCCGCACGCTCCTCGGTCGCGAGAAACGCTTCCAGCTCGGTGCGCAGCTCGTCGAAGAGGCCGATGTTCTCGCCGAAGCCGTCGATGACGCGGCGGACGATGCTTTCGATCTTGCGGTACAGCGGATCGTCCTGCCCCATCGACGGCGCCCAGCCGAGCCCGGCGGCGGCGAGCGCGTTGACGAGCAGGCGCGACGGATGCGTCTTCCGCGCGAAGAACGCGCCGTCGAGCATGGCCACCTTCAACACCGGAATCTGCAAGCGCGCGAGCAGCGCCTTGATGCCGTCGGGCAGGTCGCGCGTCTCGAAGATGAAGTCGAACAGCATCGCGACCATCTCGATCGTCATCGCCTCGAGCTGGTTCGCGCGCTGACCGAGCTGCGATTCCTGCAGATCGCGCAGCACGTTGTGCGTGCCCTCGGGAATTCCCGAGAACGCGACTTGCATCCCCTCGACGTCGAACTGCGTCTGTCCGGCCTGCAGGCGTGTCAGGCCCTCGCGCAGGCCCGGCGTCGCAACGATCGGGTTGCCGGGAACGTATCCCGACGGCGTTGGCGGCAGCGGCGGATACACGCGCGTCGGTGGCGCCGGGTGATTGGCGAGCGGGAAGCCGCCGTGCGAGGCCGCGCGGCGGAACATCGCCATCACGTCGGTTTCGGCAGGCGTGGGCTGCATCGCCTCGGGCTTGTCATCGGCGGCGCGCCTGCGTTGCGGTGCGGTGCCGTGCGGCGTCGTCTTGCGCACGCCCGTCGGCGGAATGATCCGCAGGTTCGCGAGATGGCGATTGACGTCGGCGTAGATCGACGCGACTTCGGACAGCGGCGCCTGATTCAGCTCCTTCAGGATCTGGAACTTGATGCGCGCGTCGGTCTTCAGCGTGTCGAGCGCCTCGGCAAACGCACGCACGATCGTGTCGGGTCCGAGCGGATTCGCCGCGTTCTCGACGACCGACTTGCCGAGCAGGTGGCCGATCCCGCGGTTCAGCGCGACGAGCTCCTCGTGGCAGACGTTCTCGACGACGCGCACGATGTTGCCGACGATCACCGACTCGTCGACGATCGTGAGATCGACGAGCGCGAGCTTCGTCGCGTCGGCTTTCGAGAAGTCGGCGCGCTCTTCCGCGCGCCCCGACACCTGATCCTCGATGCGCGTGCGCAGGCGCTTCTCGAACTCGGCCATCAGCTCCGCGCGGCCGACGATCAGCACCTGCCGTGCCTCGAGGAAGAGTTGCTGCTCGTCGCGGATGATCGAGCGACCGGCGCGGTCCATCAGCATGTCGCAGACGCGGTCGCAAAGCGCCGTGAACGACAGCAGCAGCCGGTGGACGGTGATGTCTCGGCAGTCAGCGAGGATTTTCGCCAGCTCCCGAGGCACGGGACGGCGGGCCGGCGCAACGTTGGTCGTTACGTTCTGGGGAGGCACAGGCACGCTGCCGGCTTCATTGGCTCGACGACTCTAGCATGGGCACGCATTGTATGCCACCGATCACCGGGCAGAACCGGGCGGCGGCAGCGACCGCCATGCCTTTTCGACACGCTTCATCGAGACCGGAACGCTCGTGCGCAGCTCCTGCGCGAAAAGCGACACGCGGAGCTCCTCGATGAGCCAGCGAAACGCGTCGAGCGGCGCCGAAACGGTACCCGCCCGACGCTCGGCTTCCGCACGCTCCCGGTAGCGTGCCCACCACGCGCCGACTTGCGCCGCATGCCGCTGGTCGCGCTCGGGATTTTGCGCGTAGCGGTCGAGGCGCCGCGACAGCGCCTGCAGATAGCGCGGCAGATGGGCGAGCTGCGCCCATGGCGTCTGGGACAGAAAGCCCGGATGGATAAGCGCGTCGCGCTGCGCCCTCGCCTCGGCGGCGAGCATTCGCTGCGAGGCTGGCAGTGCGGCGATCTTCTGCGACAGCCGGTGATGCTCGGATGCGATCGCGCCGGCAAGCGCAAGGGCCGCGTCGAACACGGCGGGCAGGCGTGCGCGCGCGCGCTTCACCTGCGCCGCGAACGCGTTGCGGTCGCGCGGCAGCGGATCGTCGCCGACGTACGCACGATCGGCCACGGCATTCGCGAGATCCTCCTGCAGCCGGTCGAGCGGAATTGCATTGCGCAGCGCGATGCCGATCGGCGTCCATGCGGCGGCCTTCACCCGCTTCGACAGCGCATCGCCGAGATCGAAGCCGATCAGCCGAACGACGCCCTTGCGCGTCGCCGCAAGCGCGGCGTCGCGCGTGTCGAGCAGGATCAGCGCGACGCCATCCGTCTCGTCGACGAGCGCCGGGTAGCCGGTGCGACGCTGGCCGTCGCGCCGCATCGTCAGCGTCTCGGGGAGCTCGCCGAAATCCCAGCGACGCATGCCCCGGCGCTCGAAGGCGGGCTCTTCCGCGGCAAATTCGAGACGCGCCGCATCCGACAGGCGCGACCGCAACGCCGCGACGTCGCGGTCCATGCCGAGCTCCTGCCCCGACGCATCGACGACGCGCAGGTTGATCCGCAGGTGCGGCGGCAGATCGACGTCGCGAAACGCCTGCGCGGGCGCATCGCCGAGGCGCTCGTGCACGTAGTCGCGCAATGCGTCGGGCAGCGCCACGTCGCGGCTTCGCGTCTGCTCGAGAAATGCGGTGACGGCATCCGGCAGCGGTATCAGCCGGTTGCGAAGCGCTTTCGGCAGCGACTTGAGATACAGCGCGACCTTGTCGCGGACCATGCCCGGAACGAGCCACGACAGCGTCGCCTCGTCGATTTGATTGAGGAGCGCGAGCGGCACTGTCAGCGTCAGGCCGTCGAGCGGATGTCCGGGCGCGAAGCGATACTTGAGCGACAGCGCGCTGCCGGCGATCATCAACGTCTCGGGAAAGAGCGCCTCGGTGGCGGCGTACGCCGCATGACGCATCAAAAGCTCGCGCGTCAGGAAAAGGCGCTTCGGGTCCGCGCGCTCGGAGGCCTTGCGCCAGCGCTCGAACGTCGCGCGCGAATGCACGTCATCGGGCATGCGCTCGGCGTAGAAGGCGGCGATCGCCTCGTCGTCGACCAGCACGTCCTCGCGGCGCGTCTTGTGCTCGAGCTTCGCGACGTCGGCGATCAGCGCGCGGTTGTGCGCGAGGAACGCCGTGTCGATGCCGAGCTCGCCGGCGACGAGCGCTTCGCGGATGAACACGTCGCGCGCATCCTTCGGTGCCAGATTGCCGTAGGCGACCGGCCGGCGCGCAATCAGCGTCAGGCCATAGAGCTGCACGCGCTCGCTCGCGACGACTTCGCCGCGCGCCTTGTCCCAATGCGCGTCGAAGTAGTCGCGCGTGACGCGGTCACCGGCGATCGCCTCGATCCATTCGGGCTCGACGCGTGCCGCGCAGCGCGCGAAAAGCCGCGTCGTCTGAGTGAGCTCGGCGGCGACCACCCACTTCGGTGGCTTTTTGGCGAGCCCGGATCCCGGATGGATGAAAAAGTGGATGCCACGCGCGCCGTCGAACTGCCCTGCGAGCGTTGCCGCCGGCTCCGCTTTCATGCCGATGTTGCCGAGCAGCCCGGCAAGGAGCGCGCGATGGATCATTTCGTATCGCATCGCATCGATCGACGCTGGCAGCCTCGTATCGACCTTCCAGCCGGCATCGGTGAGCACGGCGGCGAGCTGCGCGTGCACGTCGCGCCATTCCGTCAGTCGCAGGAACGAGACAAAGTGCGCGCGACAGGCTTCGACTCGCTTGCGATGCGACAGCGCCTTCTGCGCGGGACTCTCGAAGAACTCCCACAGCGCGAGCAGCGACAGGAAATCGGAGCGAGGATCGCGAAACGCGAGATGCGCCTGGTCGGCGGCCTGCGCGTGCTCGAGCGGCCGCTCGCGCGGATCAGGCACCGACAGCGCGCTCGCGATGACGAGCGCTTCGGCGAGGCAGCCCTCGTCGCGCGCGGCGAGAACGATGCGCCCGACGCGGGGATCGAGCGGCAGCTTCGCGAGCTCGCGGCCAAGTGGCGTCAACGTCCGCTCGACATCGACGGCGCCGAGCTCGTGCAGCAACTGGTAGCCATCGGCGACCGCGCGCGGCGTCGGCGGATCGAGGAACGGAAACGCGCCGACGTCGCCGAGCCCGAGCGCCGCCATGCGCAGGATGACGGCGGCAAGCGAGCTGCGCAGAATTTCGGGATCGGTGTAGAGGGGACGCGCTGCGAAATCGTCGGCATCGTAGAGCCGCACGCAGGTGCCGTTCTGCACGCGACCGGCGCGGCCGGCGCGCTGATTGGCGGCCGCCTGTGAAATCTTCTCGATCGCGAGCAGCGTCGTCTTGTTGCGCAGCGAGTAGCGCGAAAGGCGTGCAAGGCCGCTGTCGATCACGTAGCGGATCCCGGGAACCGTGAGCGACGTTTCGGCGACGTTCGTCGCGAGCACGATGCGGCGTCCGCGCGACGGCGCGAACACGCGCTGCTGCTCGTCGACGGTCAGGCGCGCGTAAAGCGGCAGGATCTCGACGACATTCGCGTACGGGCGGCGTGCGAGCGATCGCCGCACGACGTCGGCCGTCTCGCGGATTTCGCGTTCGCCGGGCAGGAAGACGAGGATGTCCCCTGGCCCTTCGCGCCACGCGTCCTCGGCGGCCGATGCGATCGCCTCTTCGAGCTCCTCCTCGTCGTCCGCCTCGCGGTCGCCGCTGCGCAGCGGTCGATGGACGACGTCGACCGGATACGTGCGTCCCGACACCGTGATGATCGGCGCAGGACGGCCGCGATTCGAAAAGTGCGCGGCGAAGCGGTCGGCGTCGATCGTCGCCGACGTGACGATCACCTTGAGGTCGCGTCGCCGCTCGAGCAGACGTTTGAGATAACCGAGCAGGAAGTCGATGTTGAGGCTGCGCTCGTGCGCCTCGTCGATGATGATCGTGTCGTAGCGCCGAAGCTGCGGATCGCCCTGCGTTTCGGCGAGCAGGATGCCGTCCGTCATCAGCTTGATGTACGCATCGCGGCGCGTGCGATCGGTGAAGCGCACCTTGTAGCCGACCGCTTCGCCGAGCGGCGTGCCGAGCTCCTGCGCGATCCGCGAGGCGACCGCACGCGCGGCGATGCGGCGCGGCTGCGTGTGACCGATCAGTCCGCGCTCACCGCGTCCGGCCTCGAGGCAGATCTTCGGCAGCTGCGTCGTCTTGCCGGAGCCCGTCTCACCGGAGACGATGACGACCGGATGTTCGCGGATCGCCTTCGCAATATCGCCGGCCCGCTGCGAAACCGGGAGCTCGGGTGGATACGTGACGTGCGGCTTCGCGGCGACGCGCCTGGGGTCAGAGACGACTTTCCGGGTGCCGCTCGTCGAACGCGATGATGTCACTGGAAAGGCGTCTCTGACCCCACTTTTGCGGGACTCACCGGAAGGTCGTCTCTGACCCCGACCAGGTAACGCGTGTAGACGACGGCGACGATGATCGTCGCGATCGCCTCGATCGCGAACGGGAGCCAGGCGCTCGACTGCGCGGCCTTGACCGCACCGCCGAGCAGCACGGTCGTGGCGGCGAACGCCGGAACGAGCCGCGGATCGTAGCGCAGCAGCATCAGCAGCACGCCGGACGCGACGACACCGGCGATCAGGCCGCCGATCAGCGCACCGGCGAGATTGGCGCGACCTTGCGCGAGCGCGGCCGCGCACTCGAGCGCGAGCACGACGGCGACCGCGAGCCACAATCGTTGCGAAAAGCCCCGCGTCAGCCGCGAGACGACATAGACGACGAAGAGCTCCGCGCTGGCGAGCCCGACGAAGCCGAACCCCGACAGCGCGGCACCTGCAAGGGGCACGCTTTGCGACGCCCATCCGGCACTCGGCCACGTCGGCTGGTCGGACACCGCGAGCGCACTCAACGCCGTCTGCAAACCGATCACGAATGCACCGGCGGCTATCGCGGCGAGGCCGGCCGGCCAACGTCCGATAAGCGTGCGGGCCGGCGCGAGCGTGGCGCCGAACACGCCGACGCCCGCGCAAAGCGCAAGCAGCAACGCGCCGACGAGGGCTGATGCAATCCCCCCCAGCACCTTCATCGTCAGCTGCGAGGCGAGCGGCTCCGTCGTCGAGAGCGACATCGCGATCGTGGGCCATGCGTTCGCCGCCGACAACAGCGCAAGCACGAACGTCACGACGAAAACGATGGCGAGCGCGCGCGTATCGACACGATGACGCACGAAGCTCACGATGCCGACGATCAGCGCCGCAAGGCCGGCCGCGAAAAAGACGGCGAACCCGCCGAGCGCGACGACCTGCAGCTTGTTGTCGACTTCCTGCTCGCCGCGCGTCCACGTTTCGGGGACGTGCACGTACCGGCCAGCGCCCGATACCTGGTCGCCTGCGACGTTGACGAGATAGCGCGCTTCGCCCCCGGCGCCGACGACGATGCGCGGATCGCCGAAGACGAACGACCAGTCGGTGCGCGCGGGCCGCTGCTCCTGATCGGCGGCGACGAGCGAAAGCGGCGCCGGGTCCACGCCGAAGCGCGTCGTCAGCGCCTTCTGCGCAAGCGCGAGCGCCGCGTCGCGCGACAGGTTCGCACCGGCCCGCGATTCGGGCAGCACATGGCTCATCGCGCGAACGCTTTTGTCGTTCGCAATCGAGATGCGCCATTCCTCGGCCCGCTCGACGACATCGCCCTCGAACGTCATGTAACGGACCTGCCACACGGGCGGCGCGAGAATCTTGCCGATCAGCTGCCGATAGACGTCGGGACCCGCTTCCTGCCAGACGAACTTGTGCCACAGCCATTGCTGCGGCTCTTCGTTCGCGAGCCGTACCGTCGCGAAGCGGTGCCACTCGGGCCCGAGATGCACGCCCTGCGCAGCGAGCGCCGCATCGGCGGCGGCGATCGCCGCGTTGCGAGGGAGCGTCAACGGTGGCACGTCGGCGCGAAACGGCGCCAGCAGGATCCAGGCGACGAGCCCGGCGACGCCAAGCACCGGCAGCGCACGCTGGAACGCGCCTGACGCGCGGCCGATCGTCAGGGCGACCGACGCGTGCACGGCCTCCGGCGCGCGCAGCGCAGGACTCCAGCCGCCGTTGCGGAGCGCGGCCGGCAGCTCGTGCCACGCGCCGGCCTGAAAACGCCGCAGCGCGACCATCGCCAGCGGAACGAGCGCGGCGGCGATCACGAGCGCCTGCTGCACGTGCGCACCGCGTGCATCGACGAGAAAGAGCGGAATCGAGAACAGCGACAGGTCGAACGTCGCATGCAGCAGGATCGTCGGCAAAAGCCCGAAGCGCAGGAAGATCAGCGCCCAGACGATCGACGGCAGCAGCAGTTCCACCGGCCGCGAATACGCGGGAAAGCCCGGATAGTTCGCGTGCGCGCCGCCGAAGATCAGTGCCTGCACGATAACCGCGAGCGCGATGCCGAGCGAGCGCCGGCCGAAGCGCGCACCGATCAGCGCGCCGAGCGACAACGGAATCGCGCGAAACACGCACTCTTCCATGAAGCCGGCCTGCAGCGAGATCGCGATCGGCGACAGCGCAGGAACCTTCGATCCGAGGATGTTCGGATCGGTCAGCACTTCGGACGGCTGCCACCAGCCGAGGTAGCGATTCGTCGCGTAGTAGAAGAGTGCAATCAGCGCGAGCTCGAGCGGCACGAACAGATAGCCGCCGAACGTGCGCCCGGCGATTTGCGGCGACGCGGCCGCTTCGCGCGACCACAGCCGCCAGAGCTGCGGCTGATGCGGGAAGGCGCGGCGCGAGAGGCTTTCCGCCGCCATGAACACGAGCGCGTACGCGAGTCCGCCGGCGGCGACGATCAGAAGCGCGAGTCCGGCATGCTTCAACCAGAACGTCGCGGCGGTCTCGGTCGTGTTCACGTCGAACCACGACGTGTCGGCGGACGCGAGCGACGCGCATGCGAGCAATCCGCCGACGACGAGGCCGGCGACGAGCGGCGGCCGCCACAGCAGCCAGTGCCGCCGCGCGAGCCACAGCACCGCGAGCACGCACCCGCCAAGCCCGTAGAGCAATCCCGCCGACACGGTCGCGAGGTTCGCGATCAGGTCGTTGGCACTGCGCAGCGACTGGTAGCGGCGGCCGAACGATTCGGGAATGTGGACGTACCGCCCGACGCCGGTCAACTCGTCGCCGGCGACCGTGAGGAGCAGCCGTATCCGCGCCTCGCCGATCGGATCGGGCTGTTCGTACGTGAACGTGTGGTCGACGCGTCCCGAGACTTGCGTCTGCTGCGATTGCTCGAGGCGCTTGTATCGCGAGAAATCGATGCCCCAGTCGTCGCGCGCGCGTGTCTCGGCGATCGCGCGCGCGCTCGCCGCATCGAGCGCCTTGCGTGCGGGGTCGCGCACGTAGGTCTCGGCGATCCGATGCGCGAAACCGAGCGGTGCGCCGTTCGGCGAAAGACGAATCACCGTCTCGTCGACCGCGCCGAGCGTGAAGAGCCGCACTTCCCAGAAGAACGGCGAATAGCGTCCGCCCTGCGCGAGCTTCGTGAACGCCGGCTTCCCGCCGCCCTCGAGCTCGACGTAATTCTGCGTCGTCGAGTCGTGCGAAAAGCGCACGGCGACGCGCGCGGCTTCGGGTGCGAGCGAAAGCTTCGTCGCGAGCGCGCGTGCCCTCGCCGTCGCGTCGTCGCGCGACATTGCGATGTCGAGATTGACGATCGGAATCGCGAGCGGAAAGAGCCGCGCGGCGACGCCGAGCGCCACGATCGCGACGATCGCATATCCGATCCAGAACGCCGGCTTGCGCGTGATCGCGGTCAACGCGAGGCCTCGTTATGCAGCGACGATGCGCTCGATTGCCAAATGCCGATGATGCCGCGCGCGCCGAGCTCCGCGACTTCGCTCTCGTCGAGACCAAGCCGCTCGTGCAGGACGCTTGCCGTGTCCTGCCCGAGCAGCGGCGGCGCGCGGTCGTACGCGAGCGGCGTTGCCGACAGCGCGAGGGGCGTCCGCACCTGCGGTACCGTGCCTGCGAGCGGATGAGGAAGATCGAGCCTCATGCCACGCGCATTCACCTGGGGATCCGCGAACACCTGGTCGATCCGGTTGATCGGGCCGCTCGGGATGCCGGCCGATTCGAGCGCGGCCAGCCAGTGGCGTTGCGTGCGCTCGCCGAGAATCGCCGCGATCATCGGCACGAGCGTGTCGCGCTGGCGCACGCGCGCCGCGTTCGTCGCGAAGCGACGATCGGTCGCCCATTCGGGCCTGCCGACGATCATGCAGAACGCGCGAAACTGGCTGTCGTTGCCGACAGCGACAATCAGGTGTCCGTCGCTCGCCGCGAACGTCTGGTAGGGAACGATGTTCTGATGCGCATTGCCGGCACGCGTCGGCACGATGCCGCTCACGAGGTAGTTGAGGTCGATCACCGACATCATCGCGACCGACGAATCGAAGAGGCACGCGTCGATCCACTGCCCCGCACCGGTCCGGTCGCGATGCGCGAGCGCGGCGAGCAGCGCCACCGACGTGTACATGCCGGTCATCAGGTCGGTGATCGCGACGCCGGCCTTCTGCGGCCCGCCGCCCGCGACGTCGTCGCGCTCGCCGGTCACGCTCATGAAGCCCGACATGCCCTGGACGATGAAGTCGTAGCCGGCGCGCGACGCGTAGGGGCCGTCCTGCCCGAACCCGGTGATCGACGCGTAGACGAGCCGCGGATTGACCTTCGCGACGCTCGCGTAGTCGAGACCGTATTTCGCAAGACCGCCGACCTTGAAGTTCTCGACGAGCGCGTCCGCCTGCCGGGCCAGCGACAGCACGAGATCGCGACCCTCGGGTTGCGTGAAGTCGATCGCGACCGAGCGCTTGCCGCGATTGCATGCGAGGTAGTACGCCGATTCGTGCGTGTCGTTGCCGGCGCGATCCCTGGCGAACGGCGGTCCCCATGCGCGCGTGTCGTCGCCGCTGCCGGGGCGCTCGATCTTCAGCACCGTCGCGCCGAGATCGGCGAGAAGCTGCGTGCACCACGGGCCGGCGAGCACGCGCGAAAGGTCGAGGATGGTCAGGTGCGAGAGCGGGTGCGGCATGCTGAGCTTGGCGCGGCCTGCGGCCGCGCGCATGTTCGAACGGCGCGAGCCAGGGCGGAACTCGCGTTTGCGCGACCGGTCGCACCTGTGCGAACCGGGTATCGCATTCGGAAGGAGGTGGAGATGGACGACTCGACGAAGCTTTCGCGCCGCACGGTGCTGAAGCAGGCAATCTTTCTGTCCGGCGTCGTGGCCGCGCTCGGCGCGACACGACCCGCGTATGCGCAGAAGGCTTCCAAGGCCGCGATGAAGTATCAGGACAAACCGAGCGGTACGTCGGAGTGCGACAACTGCCAGCACTTCCAGCCGCCGAAGTCGTGCGCGATCGTCGAAGGCGACATCAGTCCCAAGGGCTGGTGCCTCGCGTGGGTGAAGAAGAGCTGACCGATGGCGTCCGTTCTTCCCGCGCTCACTGCACCGCCTTGACCATCTCCTCGACGACCTTCTTCGCGTCGCCGAACACCATCATCGTCTTGTCCATGTAGAACAGCGGATTGTCGAGGCCCGCGTAGCCCGATGCCATCGAGCGCTTGTTGACGATGACGGTCTTCGCCTTGTACGCCTCGAGAATCGGCATGCCGTAGATCGGGCTGCCCTTCTGCTCGGCGAGCGGATTGACGACGTCGTTCGCGCCGAGGATCAGCGCGACGTCGGCCGTGCCGAACTCGCTGTTGATGTCCTCCATCTCGAATACCTGGTCGTACGGCACCTCGGCCTCCGCGAGCAGCACGTTCATGTGGCCGGGCATGCGCCCGGCGACCGGATGGATCGCGTAGCGGACGTTCACGCCCCTGTCGCGCAGCTTCGTCGCGAGCTCCTTCACCGCGTGCTGCGCCCGCGCGACCGCGAGGCCGTAGCCCGGCACGATGATCACGTTCTCGGCATTCTCCATGATGAACGCCGCGTCGTCGGGGCTGCCCGATTTGACCGTCTTCTGTTCGGCACCCGCCGCCGCCGCGCCCGGCTCCGCACCGAAGCCGCCGAGAATCACGCTGATGAACGAGCGGTTCATCGCGCGGCACATGATGTATGACAGGATCGCGCCGGAGCTGCCGACGAGCGAGCCGGCAATGATCAGCATCGGGTTGTTGAGCGAGAAGCCGATGCCGGCGGCCGCCCATCCCGAGTAGCTGTTCAGCATCGAGATTACGACCGGCATGTCGGCGCCGCCGATCGGAATGATGATCAGCACGCCGAGCAGGAACGCGATCGCGGTCATCACGATGTAGGGCAGCCACTTGGCCTCGTCGGACGCCAGGAAGAACTCGATGCCGAAGACGATCATCGCGAGCGCGAGCGCGAGGTTCAACAGGTGCTGGCCTTTGAACACGACGGGCGCGCTGCGAATGCGTCCCGACAGCTTGCCGAACGCGATCACCGATCCCGAGAAGGTGATCGCGCCGATGAACGTGCCGATGAAAAGCTCGAGCCGGTTGCCCGATGGAAGCGGCACGTGCAGGCCGAATGCGCCGGGGTCGTGAATCGCGGAAATCGCGATCAGCACGGCGGCGAGGCCGACCAGCGAATGGAACGCCGCGACGAGTTCGGGCATCTGCGTCATCTGGACGCGCCGCGCGATGACCGCGCCGATCGCGCCGCCGACGGCGATGCCGGCGAGAATCGCGCCGATGTTCTTCGTGTTCGAGTAGATCAGCGCGAGCGTGACGATCACCGCGATCGCCATGCCGAGGATGCCGAGCAGGTTGCCGCGGCGCGCCGTCGACGGGTGCGACAGGCCCTTCAGCGCGAGGATGAAGCAGACCGACGCGACCAGGTACCACAGCGCGACCTGGTTGGCGCTCATCGCCGGGCTCCGTCGGCCTGCCGTGTCGCGCCCGCCGCCCGTGCGCCGCTCAAGGCTTCGCCGCCGGCTTCTTCACCGGCTCCTTGCGCTTGAACATCTCGAGCATGCGCTGCGTGACGAGAAAGCCGCCGAACGCGTTGATCGATGCGAGCACGACGGCGACGACGCCGACCCAGCCGCCCCAGTCGAATGCGGCCGGACCCGCGGCAAGCATTGCGCCGACGAGGACGATCGCGGAGATCGCGTTGGTGACCGACATGAGCGGGGTATGCAGCGCCGGCGTGACGCTCCAGACGACGTGATAGCCGACGAACACCGCCAGGACAAAGATGATGAGATAGAAGACGATCGGGTCGACCACTTTCGCTTTCTCCTTGATGCGTTTCTGCGTTTTGCGCGCCGCTCGGGTCCGGCCCGCAGGCGCATTGGACCGTCGTCGCGGTCACTGTTCATCGTCGTTGCTGCTTCGCGTCGCGCCGACGTTCAACACGCCTGCGTGCCGTTGCGACAAACAGGTACCCGAGCCGGCACCACTACCGGGGTGTCGTCGCTAGTCCCCAGTCCCGTTCTTCACTTCTGCACGACCTTTCCGCCCTCACACACCAGCGTCGCCTGCACGATCTCGTCGTCGCGCGCGAGCGCGAACTCGCCCGACTTCAGGTTCAACGACAACGCGACGAAGTTCAGCACGTTGCGCGCATAGAGCGCCGACGCGTCGGCGGCGACGAGCGCGGGCAGATTCGTCAGCCCGACGATCTTGACGCCGTTGACCTCGACGATGCGTCCCGGCTGCGAGCCGTCGACATTGCCGCCCTGCTCGACCGCGAGATCGACGATCACCGCACCCGGCTTCATCGCTGCGACCGTATCGGCCTTGACGAGCTTCGGCGCGGGTCGGCCCGGAATCAGCGCCGTCGTGATCACGATGTCCATCGCGCGGCAGCGCTCCGCGATGATGCCCGCCTGCCGCTGCATCCACGACGGCGGCATCGGACGCGCATAGCCGCCGACCCCTTCGGCGATCTCGCGCTCCTCGTCCGTTTCGTACGGCACGTCGACCCATTTGCCGCCGAGCGATTCGACCTGATCCTTGACCGAAGGGCGCACGTCGGAGGCCTCGATCACCGCACCCAGCCGTTTCGCCGTCGCGATCGCCTGCAACCCGGCGACGCCGACGCCGAGCACCAGTGCGCGCGCGGCCTTCACCGTTCCCGCGGCGGTCATCAGCATCGGCATGAAGCGCCCGTATTCGTTTGCCGCGATGATCACCGCCTTGTAGCCGGCGATGTTGGCCTGCGACGAGAGCACGTCCATCGATTGTGCGCGCGTGATGCGCGGCAGCCGCTCGAGCGCGAAGCCGACGACGCCGCTGCTCGCAAGCGCTTCGAGTCCGGCGCGGTCGAACGGATCGAGCAATCCGATCAGCGTCGCGCCGCTGCGCAATGCGCCGAACTCGTCGCCACCCGGAGCGCGCACCTTCAAGACGAGCTCCGCCCCGAGCGCATCGCGCGCGCCCGCGATCCGCGCGCCGGCGGCTTCGTAGGCGCTGTCGGGAATGCTGCTGCCGATGCCGGCGCCGCCTTCGACGACGACTTCGTGTTTGCCGCTCGCCGCGAGCTTTTTCACCGTCTCCGGCGTGGCGGCGACGCGCGTCTCTCCGGGCCGTGTCTCGCGGGGAATGCCGATCAGCATCTTCTTCTTTCACCTTTCGCGGGCTCGCGCGACGCGAGCCGTGTCGCGCTGTCGGCCGCTATCGTGCCATAAATCGGCGCGCGGCCGAGCCGCGTTCCCGACGTCAGATCAGGTCGGCGATCGCCTTGCCGACATCCGCCGTGCGCGCCTTGCCGCCGATGTCACCGGTACGCGGAGCGGACGGATCCGCGAGCAGGCGCTCGATGGCCGACACGACGTCGCGCGCAGCATCGGGATGGCCCAGGAAATCGAGCATCAGCGCCGCCGACCAGATCTGCCCGATCGGATTGGCGATGCCCTTGCCTGCGATGTCGGGTGCCGAACCATGCACCGGCTCGAACAACGACGGATGCTTGCGCTCGGGATTGATGTTGCCCGACGGCGCGATGCCGATCGTGCCGCAGACGGCGGGACCGAGATCCGACAGGATGTCGCCGAACAGATTCGAGCCGACGACGACGTCGAACGTCTGCGGCCGCTGCACGAAGTGCGCACACAGGATGTCGATGTGGAACTGGTCGACGCGGATGTGGGGATGGCGAGCCGCCATCGCGCGAAAGCGCTCGTCCCAGTACGGCATCGTGATCGAGATGCCGTTGGATTTAGTCGCCGACGTCAGGTGGCGCGCGGGTCGTTTCGCGGCGAGGTCGAACGCGAACGCGAGAATGCGGTCGACGCCCTTGCGCGTGAACACCGACTCCTGCACGACGAACTCGCGGTCGGTTCCGTCGAACAGGCGGCCGCCGAGCGACGAGTATTCGCCTTCGGTGTTCTCGCGCACGACGACGAAGTCGATGTCGCCGGGTTTGCGATTCGCGAGCGGCGACGGAATGCCCGGCATCAGCCGGCACGGCCGCAGGTTCACGTACTGATCGAAGCGGCGGCGGAACTGGATCAGCGATCCCCATAGCGACACGTGATCGGGAACCGTCGCCGGCCATCCGACGGCACCGTAGAAGATCGCCTCGAACGGCGACAGCGTCTCGAACCAGTCCTCCGGCATCATGCGTCCGGTTCGCGCGTAGTAGTCGCAGCTCCAGTCGAAGTGCGCGAACTCGAACGGAATGCCGCGTTTGGCGGCGACCTTCTCGAGGACGCGCACGCCCTCCGGAACGACCTCCTTGCCGATGCCGTCCCCGGGAATGACCGCAATCCTGTGCATGCGCCTCGCTCCGTGGGTGTCGAACGTCGATTATAGGCGGCTCATCCGTTCGTCTGATGGCCGCTTCGTGGCTGCGCACGTAACGTGATGCGCGTGACAACAACATGCGAAGCGCGGAGGTCATCGAATGCACGAGCGCCGGTACTGGATCGGAGTCGTTGCGCAGGATCACGTCGAAACCGCTGTAGCGCAGGGCTTCGTGCAGCTCAACTACGGCAGGGCCGCGCCGCTTGCCCGCATGCAGCCCGGCGACGGCCTCGCCTTCTATTCGCCGCGCGCGCACTTCCCCGACGGCGCGCCGCTCCAGGCATTCACGGCGATCGGATGCGTCGGCGACGGCCCGATCGTCGAGGTGCCGCCCGAGCAGCCGCCGCCGGTCTTTCGCCGCAGCGCCTGCTGGCTCGATGCGACGCCCGCGCCGATCAGGCCGCTCCTCCCCGACTTGTCGTTCATCCGCGACAAGGAGCATTGGGGTGCGGCGTTTCGCTTTGGCGTCGTGCGCGTGCCGCGCGAGGATTTCGTCGCGATCGCCGCCGCGATGGGCCGCGATCCCGGCATCGACTTCGCGTGATCGGCACGCGCGGGCCGCCGCGCCCCGCCGAGGCTGGCGGCAGGGGCTGCGCTATGATGCGCGGACGATTCGACCGCGACCGCGCGCGCACGCCGGATGAAGCAGACCTTTCTCGATTTCGAACAGCCGATCGCCGAGCTCCAGCAGAAGATCGACGAGCTCCGCTACGTGCACGAGGACTCCGCGGTCGACATTTCCGACGAGATCACGCGGCTCACCAAGAAGAGCCAGCAGCTTACGAAGGACATCTACAGCAAGCTGACGGCGTGGCAGATCGCGCAGGTCGCGCGCCACCCGCAGCGGCCGTACACGCGCGACTACGTGAACGGGATGTTCGCCGAGTTTCGCGAGCTGCACGGCGATCGCACGTATGCCGACGACCCGGCGATCATCGGCGGTCTCGCGCGGTTCAACGGGCAGCCGTGCATGGTGATCGGCCAGCAGAAGGGGCGCGACACGAAGGAGAAGATCTACCGCAACTTCGGCATGCCGCGTCCCGAGGGTTACCGCAAGGCGCTGCGCCTCATGAAGCTCGCCGAGAAGTTCGGCCTGCCGCTGTTCACGTTCGTCGATACGCCGGGCGCGTATCCGGGGATCGGCGCCGAGGAGCGTGGCCAGTCGGAGGCGATCGGCCGCAACCTCTACGAGATGGCGGGCTTGCGCGTTCCGATCATCGCCACGGTGATCGGCGAAGGCGGTTCGGGCGGTGCGCTCGCGATCGCCATCGCCGACGTCACGCTGATGCTGCAGTACGCGACCTATTCGGTGATCTCGCCCGAAGGCTGCGCGTCGATTCTCTGGAAGTCGGCCGAGCACGCGTCGACGGCAGCCGAGACGCTCGGCATCACCGCGGCGCGGCTGAAGCAGCTCGGCCTCATCGACAAGGTCGTCAACGAGCCACCGGGCGGCGCGCATCGCGACCACGCGGCAATGATGGTCACGCTGAAGAAAGCGCTCACCGAGGCGTTGCGCCAGCTGCAGGAGCAGACGATCGACGCGCTGCTCGAGGCGCGCGAAGACAAGATCCTCGCCTATGGCCGCTTCAAGGAGATCGCCCCCGGCTGATGCCGGCGCCGTCACGCGCGCGGTGGCCGACCTCGTCGCGCGCGCGGTCCCCGCCGGCGAAGCGGTCGCCGTCGCCCTCTCCGGCGGCCGCGACTCGATCGCGCTGCTCGACGCGGCGACGCGAATCGCCGCCGACGCGCACGTCACGCTCGTCGCGTTTCACGTGCACCACGGACTGTCGGCGCACGCCGGACAATGGGCGCGGTTCTGCGAAAGCGCGTGCGCTGCACGGGGCATCGCGTTCGCATGGCGCGAAGTGACGGTTGCGCGCAGGCCGCGCACCAGCCTCGAAGCCGCGGCGCGCGAGGCGCGCTACGACGCGCTGGCCGCGCTCGCACGCGAGCACCACGTCGCCGCGGTGATGCTCGCGCATCACGCCGACGACCAGGCCGAGACGGTGCTGTTGCAGCTCCTTCGCGGCGGCGGGCCGCGTGGCCTCGCCGCGATGCCGGCGATCGCCGACGAGCGCGGCGTGCGCTGGCTTCGACCTTTGCTCGACCTGCCGCGCGACGTGCTGCAGGCCTACGTGGCGACGCACCGCCTTCGCTACGTCGACGACGACAGCAACGCCGATCCGCGCTATCGGCGCAATGCATTGCGCGAAAGCGTCGTGCCGGTGCTCCGCGTGATGACGCCCGGCTATCCCCGCACGCTCGGCCGCGTCGCACGTTTGCAGGCCGAAAGCGCGCGACTTCTCGACGATCTGGCGAAGCTCGACGCGCAGTCGGCGTTCGACGGCCGCTCGCTCGATCGCGTCGTGCTGCGCGCACTCGATCCACCACGCGCCCGCAATCTGCTGCGATGGTTCCTGCGCCAGCACCGATTGGTCGCCCCGTCCGCGGCGCGGCTTGAACAAATGCTGCATCAAGTCACGCAGGCCGCCGACGATTCGCAGGTGGCGCTCGTTCACGACGGCATCGAGCTTGGCGTGCATCGCGGGCGTGTATTCGTCCACCGAGTAACGCCGCCCGCGTACGAATGCGCGTGGCGCGGCGGCGACGCGCTCGAGCTTCCGCACGGCACGCTGGCGTTCGCGCCCGCGCTCGGCTCGGGCATCGCGCGGCACCACCTGGAAGCGTCGCGCGTGACGATCCGCACGCGCCTTCCCGGCGAGCGCCTGCGACTCGGCGGCCGCGCGCGGCGTCCGGTCTCGGACCTGCTCCGCGAAGCCGGCGTGCCGGCGTGGGAGCGCGGCGCGCTGCCGCGCGTCTACTGCGACGACGTTCTCGCGGCGGTCGCATGCGCCGGCGTCGATGCGGCGTTCGGCGCGAAGCCCGGCGAGGTCGGGTTCGCGCTCGACTGGCGGCCGCGACGCGGCTGACGATCGCTCGACCGGCGGCCGCGACGCGGCGGACGATCGACCCGGTGGCAAAGGGACGTGCCGCGCCTGCCGGCCGACGTGCCACGCGTGTTACAATTTTGAATTTACTTGCTTTTGTCCTGTCGGAGCGGAAACATGGCAGTTGAGCGCACCCTTTCGATCGTCAAGCCCGACGCGGTGGCCAAGAACGTCATCGGCGAGATCTACGCGCGCTTGGAAAAGGCGGGCCTCACGATCGTCGCCGCGAGGATGGTCTGGCTGTCGCGCCGCGATGCCGAAGGGTTCTACGCGGTACACCGCGAGCGGCCGTTCTTCCGCGACCTCGTCGACTTCATGACCACCGGCCCGGTGATGGTGCAGGTGCTCGAAGGCGAGAACGCCATCGCGAAGAACCGCGAGTTGATGGGCGCTACCGACCCGAAGAAGGCCGCACGGGGAACGATCCGCGCCGACTTCGCGCAGTCGATCGACGCCAACGCCGTGCACGGCTCCGACGCGCCCGATACGGCGGCCACCGAAATCGCCTACTTCTTCCCGTCGCACGCGATCTACGGCCGCTGACCGGGAGGACAGGCGGCACGATGCAGAACCTGCTCGACCTCGAACCGGCGGCGCTTGCGCAGTTTCTCGCCGAACGCGGCGAAAAGCCGTTTAGGGCGCGTCAGGTATCGCGCTGGGTGCATCAGCGCTTCGCCGGCGAGATCGAGTCGATGACCGATCTCGGGAAGTCGTTGCGTCTTTCGCTCGCCGGCATCGCCGAGATCCGCGTTCCGCGCGTACTCCGCGATTCGACCGCGTCCGACGGCACGCGCAAGTGGCTGCTGGATGCGGGCGGCGGGAATGCAGTCGAGGCGGTCTACATTCCCGAGGACGACCGCGGGACGCTCTGCATTTCGTCGCAGGCGGGCTGTGCGCTCGACTGTGCATTCTGCTCGACGGGCCGGCAGGGGTTCAACCGCAACCTGACCACCGGCGAGATCGTCGCTCAACTCTGGCATGCGAACCGCGCGCTCCTCGCCGAGGGCGTGCATGCACCCTGGATCGAAGCGGGCAGAGCGCCCGTCACGAACGTCGTGATGATGGGCATGGGCGAGCCGCTCGCGAACTTCGACAACGTCGTGCCGGCGCTGCGCACGTTCCTCGACGACAACGCCTACGGGCTGTCGCGTCGCCGCGTGACGCTGTCGACGTCGGGCCTCGTCCCGTGGATCGACCGGTTGCGCGACGAATGTCCGGTCGCGCTCGCCGTGTCGCTGCACGCGCCGACCGATGCGCTGCGCGATCGGCTCGTTCCGATCAACCGCAGGCACCCGATCGAGAGCCTGATGGCCGCGTGCGTGCGCTACCTCGAGCGGGCGCCGCGCGATTTCGTCACGTTCGAATACGTGATGCTCGATGGCGTCAACGATCGGCCCGAGCACGCGAAGGCGCTGATCGCGCTCGTCCGCGACGTGCCGTGCAAGCTCAACCTGATCCCGTTCAATCCGTTTCCAGGCAGCGGCTTCGCGACGAGCCCGCGCGAGCGCATCCGCGGGTTCGCGAACGCATTGCAGGATGCCGGGATCGTGGCGACAATTCGCAAAACGCGCGGTGACGACATCGACGCCGCGTGCGGGCAACTTGCCGGGCAGGTGCACGACCGCACGAAACGCCGGCTCGGCACGCGAATCCCGAGCGTCGCCGCGCATTGACGCCGATCGGCATTCCGAGCGCCAGACTGTCATCCCGGACGATCACCGCATGAAACGCTTCGCATCGCTCCTGCTCGTTGCGGCAACCCTGGCGCTTGGCGCGTGCGCATCGAAGGCGCCGGCTCCGCAGCAGGCCCAGGCGCCCGCGCAGGACACGACGCCGGTCAAGCGCGAGGAAGCCACGCCGCAGGAGCGGGCGAAGATCCGCACCGAACTCGCCGCCGGCTACTACCAGCGAGGGCAGATGGACGTGGCGCTCGAGGAACTCGGCAACGCGAAGGCGCTCGATCCATCGTATCCGAAGATCTACGACATCTACGGGCTCGTTTACGCGATGCTCGGCGAGCGCGCGAAGGCCGAGGAGAATTTCCGCCAGGCGATCGCGCTCGCGCCGAACAACTCCGACTTCCGCGAGAACTGGGGTGCGTTCCTCTGCGGCACCGGCCGCGCGCGCGAGTCGCTTCCCGAGTTCGAGCAGGCGCTGAAGGACCCGCTCTACAAGACGCCGGAGATCGCGTTGATCAACGCCGGCAAATGCAGCGCCGTACTGGGCGACACGAAGAATGGCGAGGAATATCTGCGCCGGGCACTGACCGTGTCGCCGGGCAACCCGATCGCCGCGTACAACCTTGCACTCCTCGCGTATCGCGACAAGCGCATCGGCGAGGCGCGCGCATGGATGCGGCCGGTCATGCAGCAGGCGTCGCCGCCGCCGCAGGCGCTCTATCTCGGCGCCTGCATCGAGCGCAAGCAGGGCGACCGCGAGGCCGAGCGCTCGTACGAATCGCAGCTCAGGAATCGCTGGCCCGATTCGCCGGAAGCCAGCGCGATCGCCGACGGCCAATGCGAGTAGCGATGGAGAACCGCGGATCCCCGATCGTGGCTGACGTCGTCGACACGCAGGCGGCAGGCGTGCGTCCCGCCGTCACGGCCGGCGCAAAGCTCAAGGCTGCCCGCGAGGCCGCAGGACTCACGATCGACGCCGTTGCGCAACAGCTGAAGCTCGCGCCGCGCCAGGTGATCGCGCTCGAGGAAGACGACTGGCAGCGGCTCCCGGGAAGAACGTTCGTGCGCGGCTTTGCGCGCAACTACGCGCGCTTCGTGCAGCTCGATCCCGACGCGGTGCTCGCGCTCTTGCCGGCGGCCGATGCCGCACCCGCGCTCGAACGGCCGGCGCTCGCGGCGTCGCGACGGCCGATGGGCGAGATTCCCGCCGAGCGCGCGGCGAAGCCGTCGACCGCGCGCTGGCTCGTTCCGCTCGTGCTGCTCGCGCTCGTCGCCATCGTCGGTTACTACGGGCTTTCGCGAACGACGTTCCACTGGCCTGCCGTGCTCGCATCGCTGACGCACGACAAGGCGGCGTCGCCGGCGCCCGCAGATGCGACGCCTTCGACTGCGCCTGCGGCTGCACCAACGACCGCGTCATCGGCGTTGCCGAATCCGGTGACGAAAACGACGGTGCCGGCTGCGAGCGACACCGCGGGGGCGCCCGCAGGCACTCCGTCGCCGGCGACGAGCGGCATCACCGTATTGCCCACACCGGCGGCGGCCGATACGGCGGCGGCGAAGGACGCAACGGCGGCAACCGCGCCGCTCGCCGAAGCGCCGCTCGTGCTCACGTTCAAGGGCACGTCGTGGGCGGAAGTGAAGGATGCGAAAGGTCGCGTCGTGCTGCAGATGACCGGCGGAGCGGGCATGACGCAAACGGTCTCCGCGATGCCGCCGCTCGAGCTGTCGCTCGGCAATGCGCCCGAGGTCGCGGTGACGTTTCGCGGACAGGCGCTCGATCTGTCCGCCTACACGCGCGGCAACGTCGCGCGCGTCTCCCTGCAATGACATGAGCGCCGGACCGTCACCCGAAGGCGTGAATCGTTCCCCCGCGGGGGGTAGCCCAGCAGTGACGAAGCCGCAAACGCCGGGCGATCACATCGAGCGGCCGACGATCGCGCGGCGGCCGAGCCGGCGCGTCAACGTGGGCGGCGTGCACGTCGGCGGCGGTGCACCGATCGTCGTTCAATCGATGACCAACACCGACACCGCCGACGTCGCCGCCACCGTCGAGCAGGTGCGCGCCTTGTCGCTCGCGGGCTCCGAGCTCGTGCGCGTCACCGTCAACACGTCGGAGGCCGCGGCAGCCGTTCCCGCCATTCGCAAGCGCCTCGACGACAGCGGTTGCACGGTGCCGCTGATCGGCGATTTCCATTTCAACGGCCACAAGCTGCTGACCGAGCATCCGGCGTGCGCGCAGGCGCTCGCGAAGTTCCGCATCAATCCCGGCAACGTCGGCAAGGGCAGCAAGCGCGATTCGCAGTTCGCGACGCTGATCGAGCTCGCGATCGAATACGACAAGCCGGTGCGCATCGGCGTCAACTGGGGCAGCCTCGACCAGGCGCTGCTCGCACGGATGATGGACGAGAACGCGCGCGCGAGAGAGCCTGCCGATGCCGACGCGGTGATGCGCGAGGCGCTGGTCGCCTCGGCCCTGCAGAGCGCGGCGCAGGCCGAAGCGCTCGGGCTGCCCGGCGACCGGATCATCCTGTCGTGCAAGGTCTCCAACGTGCAGGACCTGATCGCCGTCTACGGAGCGCTGGCGCGCCGCTGCGACTATCCGCTGCACCTTGGTCTCACCGAGGCGGGCATGGGCAGCAAGGGCATCGTCGCGTCGAGCGCGGCGATGGCGATCCTTTTGCAGCAGGGCATCGGCGACACGATCCGCATCTCGCTCACGCCCGAGCCGAACGGCGAGCGCACGCGCGAAGTGATCGTCGCGCAGGAGCTTCTGCAGACGATGGGCCTGCGCTCGTTCACGCCGATGGTCACCGCATGCCCCGGCTGCGGACGCACGACGAGCAGCTATTTCCAGGAGCTCGCCGGACACATCCAGTCGTTCCTGCGCACGTCGATGCCGTCGTGGCGCGCACGCTATCCGGGCGTCGAGGCGATGCACGTCGCGGTGATGGGCTGCGTCGTGAACGGTCCGGGCGAATCGCGGCTCGCCAACGTCGGCATCTCGCTGCCGGGTACCGGCGAAACGCCGGTGGCCCCCGTGTACGTCGACGGTCAGAAGACGGTGACGCTCAAGGGCGAGCACATCGCGGAGGAGTTCGAGCGCATCGTCGTCGATTACGTCCGCGCGACTTACGGCGGCGAGCCGAAGTCGGCGTCGCTCGTGCCGGCGCAGAAGACGATCGCCGTCAAGCGGGCCACCGGCGGATCGGCGCGCATCGAAGCCGACGGCCGTTGACCGGCATTCACCTCTTTTTCTTGTAACTCGATTTCGCAAGTCGAACGATGGCAGCAGGACTGCAGGCCGTGCGCGGCATGAACGACGTGCTTCCCGACGAGGCGGCCGTATGGCAACGCTTCGAGGATACGGCACGCAACGTCTTCGAACACTACGGTTACCGGAACCTGCGCGTGCCGATGGTGGAGCCCACGCCGCTCTACGTGCGCAGCATCGGCGAGCACACCGACGTCGTCGAGCGCGAGATGTACACGTTCGAGGACAAGCTGAATGGCGAGAGCCTGACGCTTCGACCCGAGGCGACGGCCGGCATCGTGCGCGCCGCGATCGAGCACAACCTCGTCTACGAGCGGCCGCTGCGCATCTGGACCGGCGGCCCGATGTTCCGGCACGAGCGTCCACAGAAGGGGCGCTATCGCCAGTTCCATCAGCTCGACGTCGAGGCGCTCGGCTTCCCCGGCCCCGACGTCGACGCCGAGCAGATCGCGATGCTCGCGCGGCTGTGGCGTGCGCTCCGCCTTTCGGGCATCTCGCTGATGATCAATTCGATCGGCGACGCCGCCGAGCGCCGCGCGCACCGCGAAGCGCTGATCGCGCATTTCGAGCGCCACCGCGACGTGCTCGACGAGAACGCGACGCGGCGGCTGCATGCGAATCCGCTGCGCATCCTGGACAGCAAGCATCCGCCGCTGCAGGACGCCATCGCGAATGCACCGCGTCTTCTCGATCAGCTCGGCGACGCGTCACGCGCGCACTTCGACGGGTTGCGCCGGCTGCTCGACGATGCGGGCATCGCGTACACGGTGAATCCGCGCCTGGTGCGCGGCCTCGACTACTACAATCGCACGGTCTTCGAATGGGTGACCGATGCGCTCGGCGCGCAGGGCACCGTCGCCGGTGGCGGCCGCTACGACGGGCTTTTCGAGGAACTCGGCGGCAAGCCGACGCCCGCGTGCGGCTTCGCGATCGGCGTCGAGCGGATGATCCTGCTGCTCGATGCACAGGGCACTGCGCAGGCGACGGCGCTCGACGGCTACGTCGTGCACGCCGGCGAGAAAGCCGGCGTCGTCGCGCGACGGGTGGCCGAAACGCTGCGCGATCACGGCGCGACGATCGTCGTGCACGCGGGCGGCGGCAGCTTCAAGTCGCAGATGAAAAAGGCCGACGCGAGCGGCGCGCGGCTTGCGGTCATCGTCGGCGACGACGAGGCGGCCGCGGGCACCGTTGCGATCAAGCACCTGCGCGAAGGCGGCGACCAGACCGCGGTCCCGATTGCCGATGTCGTCGCGCGTTTTGCAGCACTCAATACCAGCAGGGACGAATATGCCAGTCTATGACCTCGAGGAACAGGACCAGATCGACGATCTGAAGGCGTGGTGGACACGCTACGGCGGCACCATCACCGTCGCGCTGATCCTCGGCCTTCTCGTCGTCGCCGGCATCCAGGGCTGGCGCTGGTACACCGGTCATCGCGCGGAGAACGCGTCGGTGCTCTACAGCGCGGTCAGCGAAGCCGTGCGCACGAAGGACGCGGCGAAAGCGAAGGACGCGATCGCGCAACTGACCGGCCGTTACGCGAGCACGAGCTATGCGCCGCGCGCCGAGCTGCTCTACGCGAAGATGCTGTACGACGCGGGAGATCGCGACGGCGCGAAGGCGCAGCTCGCGTGGGTCGTCGAGCACTCGTCGGAGGACGAGCTGCAGGCGATTGCGCGCTATCGCCTCGCACAGGTCCAGATCGACGAGAAGCAATACGATACCGCGCTCGCGACGCTCGATGCGAAGCACCCGCCGTCGTTCGACGGCCTGTATGCCGATCTTCGCGGCGACGCGCTCGTCGCGGCGGGCCGTCCCGCCGATGCGCGCACGGCGTACGAAAACGCGCTGGCGAAGCTCGATCCGAAGTCCGCGTACCGCAATTTCGTGCAGGTGAAGCACGATTCGATTCCGACGACGCCGAAGGTCGCCGAAGCGAATGCGCCGGCCCAGGCTGCCGCGCCGAAGGCCGCGTCCGCGACCGTTGCGAGCGAAACGGCGCCCGGCAAGGCAGCCGGAGCCGGTAAATGACGCGAACGCTTCGCGCGATCGCGTCCGCGCTCGCCGCCGCCCTCGTGGCGAGCGGTTGCGCGAACCTGTCGCAATCGTCGCTGACGTCGTGGATTCCCTCGATTCCGGTGCCGTCTTTCGCGTGGCTGACCGGCGGTGGCCACAAGCCCGGCCCGTTGCCCACGCTCAATGCGACGGTCACGCCCACGATCAACTGGCAACAGAGCGTCGGCAAGGCCGCGCCCGGCATTGCACCCGCGATCACGTCGTCGGCCGTCTATGCCGCGGCGACCGACGGCACGCTGATGCGGCTCGATCCGGCGACCGGGCGCGTCGAATGGAAGATAAGCGCCGGGCATCCGCTGTCCGCCGGCCCGGGCGCCGGCAATGGCGTCGTGATCGCCGGCACGTCGAAGGGTGACGTCCTGGCGTTCGACGACAGCGGCAAGTCGCTGTGGAGCGTCCGCGTGTCGAGCGAAGTGATCGCGCCGCCGCGCGTCGCCGAGAACGTCGTCGTCGTGTTCTCGGGTGACGGCCGCATCTACGGCCTCGCGCGAAACGACGGCAGAACGATCTGGGTCGATCCGCGCAACAATCCACCGCTGACCGTGCGCAATGCCGCAGGCGGCGTCGTGTCGCGCGGCGGTTTGTTCATCGGCACCGCCGGCGGACGCCTGCTCGCGATCGACGCGCAAACGGGAACGATCGCGTGGGACGGTACGGTGGCCACGCCGAAGGGCGCCACCGAGCTCGAGCGCATCGCCGACGTGACGAGCCTTCCGTACGTCGACGAGAAGGAAGCGTGCGCAGCGGCGTATCAGGGACGCGTCGCCTGCTTCGACGTCGTGCGCGGCACGCTGATCTGGAGCCGCGACGTATCGAGTCTCGCCGGCATCACCGCCGACGCGAATCGCGTGTACGTCGTCGACGACAAGGGCGGCGTGCAGGCGTTCGACCGCAGCAACGGCGCGTCGATCTGGAAGCAAGACGTGCTCGCGAAGCGACGCATCGGCGGCCCG
>DATNGN010000069.1:0-9610 GCA_035605875.1 Casimicrobiaceae bacterium | reverse complement strand
TCGATCCACGCGCTCAATCGACCTCTCCCGCTAAAATACCGATTATGCCAACGCGCAGGAACCCGACGATCCTCGAAGGCAATCGGGTTCACGTGCGCTCGCCGCGGCGCAGCGACGAGCAGGCGTTCATCGCGCAGGCCGCGCGCAGCCGCTCGCTGCACCGGCGCTGGGTGCAGGCGCCCGACACGCCCGACGCGTTCGGCGTCTACGTGCAGCGCTATCGGCGCGCCGGCCTCGAAGTGCGCAACGTCGGGCTGCTGGTCGTGCGCAACGAGGACGATGCGATCGCCGGCGTCGTGAATTTCTCCGAGATCGTGCGCGGCGCCTTCCAGAGCGCGTACGTCGGCTACTACGCATTCGCGCCGCTCGCCGGCACCGGTTACATGACCGAGGGATTCGCGCTCGCGCTCGACTTCGCGTTTCGCGATCTCGAGTTGCATCGCGTCGAGGCGAACGTGCAGCCGGCGAACGCGCGCTCGCTCGCGCTCGTCGAGCGCCTGGGCTTCGTGCGCGAAGGCTACTCGCGGCGCTACGTGAAGATCGCGGGCCGCTGGCGCGATCACGTCCGTTTCGGCATGCTCGCCGAAGAGTGGCCGCGAAAGCGGGCCGATGTGCGGCGCCATCTCGCGACGCAACGCGACTGACGATCGCACGAGTCGCGGCGTTCGCCGGCTCGCGCCGCTCGGCATCGCCGCCTGCCTCGCGTCGTGCACGACTCCCCCGCTTGCGCCCGGCGAGCCGCACGTCGTCGACCGCGTTCCGATCGCACCGTATGCGGCGCACGAGGCCTGCCTCGACCTCGACGTCGGCGATCGCCTCGACTATCGCTTCCAGAGCAACGTCCCGGTCGACTTCGAGGTTCGCTATCGCGAGGCGAACGCGAACGTGTCGCCGATCGTGCGGCCGCACTCGACCGGCGACAGCGACATCTTCGCGGTGCGCGTCGCGGCGCGCTATTGCCTCGACTGGCAGGCGGGCGCCGACGGCGCCGTCATCGGCTATCGCGTGCAGGTGCGCCGGGGCTGACGGCTGGCAGCGTTCGCCGCCCGCATCGCCTCGCTGAAGCCACGCGTCGCTTTGCGTGCAGCGTTCGCCGCAGCCTGCTAAAGCTCCGCGTAGCTGTACGTGCGCCCCTGCTCGACGGTCCCGAACACGAGGCGGTCGGCAACCTTGCGCGCGACGACGTCGGGCGCAACGAGCTGCCGCCCGGCGTGGAACCCCTTGAACATGTCGACGCTCGGCAGCCGCTCCTTCGATCGCGTGCGCGCGAACGACTGCATTTGCGTATCCATGATGCCGGGACGCAGGCTGATGGCACGAAAGCGCGGCGAATCGTGTTCGGCGGCGAGCGTGCGCGTGAGCATTTCGAGACCGGCCTTGGCGACGCAGTACAGCGATTCGCCGGCAATCACGCTTTGGGCGGCGCCCGATGAAACGTTGATGATGCGCCGCTCGACCGAGTCGTCCGCGAACACGCGGCAGAACTCGCTCGCGAGCACGATCGGTGCAACGAGATTGACCGCCATCGACGTGACGATGTGATCGGCTTCGCCGGTGCCGAGGACGCCGACCGGATCGAGCGTCGCCGCGTTGTTGACGAGGCAGACATGCGACGGGCGCTCTCCGGCGATCGCTGCGAACGCGGGTTCGAGCGTTGCCGGCAGCATCGCGACCTCTGCCAGGTCCCTGCGCAGAAAGCGATAGTTCGCGTGCGCGAGGCGCGGCGACGAGGTGCGGCCGATGCCGAGAACGTGAACGCCGCGTTGCAACAGCTCGAGGGCGAGCGCCTCGCCGAGGCCCTGCGAGACGCCGGTGATGATCGCGTGCATGGCCGGCTGCTTGTCCATCATTGGCGCCCTCCGATCGTCATGACGACGATGACGACGACGATGATCGCGAGCACGAGCAGCGCCACTTTCCACGGGCTCTTCGGGTACTCGCCCTTGATCGCGCCGGTGGCGCCGTTCATCACGCACTGGAAGCGGCGCGCTCCGTAGCCATACGTCAGCAGCCAGATCGGCGCGAGGACGTGCTTGAACGTCTGCTGCGAATAGTCCGCGTGCACCGAGAGATTCCGGTACGTGTCACCCGGAATCTGCGCCGCGCAAAGCGCGTTCAGCTTCGCATCCATCGTCGCCCGCGCGCGCTGCGCCGCGCCGACGAGATCGATCTGGTAGCGCTCGACGATCCAGCCTGCGACGTATGCGGCGTCGTACGGCTTCAGCGCATGCGTCGGGAATGGTTCGACGCCGCGAACGAGCGCCGCCTGGACGCCGATCGACGCGCAGACGAGATCGTCGTCGAAGAAGTGCGAAACGTGCCCGGCCGCGGGCTCCCAGCGAATGCGCTGCACCTGGCGCACGCGCGGCTGGCCGTTCACGTACACGGTTTCCGTCTCGTAGTAATAGTGTCCGGCCTCCGCGTTCCAGTCGGCCTCGACGTGCGCATCGAACGTCCAGTACGGCAGATAGACGCCGCGCACCGTGTCAGTAAGCGCGTGTGTCTTGAGCGTGGACGGCGCGAGCCACAGGCGTCCGTACCACGCGCGGATGCCGTCGCGCGCCGCGGTTTCCGCAATGGCGAACGGCAGCACGCCCTCGGGCCGGAATGCGGCTTTCGTCTCCTCGTACGGGACGAGTTGCGCGGAGCCGCAGAACGGGCAGTTCTGCGCCTGTCGCGACGGATCGACGACCGAGATCGCGTTGCAGCTCTGGCAGCGGACCTGCCGCGCGGTGCGGTCCCAGCCGCGCGAGGAGTCGGGAATCGCCCGCAGTGCGGCGACCAGATCGTGCTCGACGATCGCGCCGCTCGCATCGATCTGCGCCGGGGACTCGGTGCCGCAGAACGGGCAGACGAGCGCGCGCTTCGCGGGATTCCAGACCGCTTCGCCGCCGCAGGCCGGGCACGCGAACTTCGCGCGTGCGGCCTCGATGGTTTCTGTCACGACGCGAGGAACGCGTCGACCGCCGCCTTCGGCACCCGCCACTGCGTGCCGATCTTCTTGCCCTTGATGTCGCCGGCCTCGAGGCTCGCGAGCACGTCCGATTCGGACACGCCGAGCATCTGCGCGACCTGCGCGGGATTCATCAGTTCGGGCATGCCGCCGTTGCCCGTCGACGGCGCAGCGGGCGCTTCGATGCCCTTCGTCGCCTGCGCGGTGATGCCGCCCGGCTGGTTCACCATCTGCTGCGCCATCGCCATGCCCACCGCCATTTCGGCGCCGACGCCGGCGACGCCGCCCGTGCCGCCGGCCGCCATGCCCTGCCCCATCTGGTACTTCACGTAGTCGTTCAAATTGCCGACGGCGGCCATGCTCGAGCGCTTGTCGATCGCCTGCTCGACGTCGGGCGGCACCGAGACGTTCTCGACGATGAACGAGGTCATCGTCAGGCCGTACTTGTCACCGATGATCGGATTGATGACAGGCAGGAGCGCCTCGCCGAGTTCCGAATAGCGGGCGGCGACGTCGAGCGCGGGAATCTTCGCCTGCGCGAGTGCATCGGAGAAGACACTCACGATCCGCGAGCGCATCGTGTCGTTGAATTCGTCGAGCCGGAAGTGATCGTCGGTGCCCGCCACTTCCTTCAGGAATTTCTGTACGTCCGACACGCGGAAATCGTAGGTCCCGTACGCGCGGAGGCGCACGATGCCGAAATCCTGGTCGCGCATCATCACCGGGTTCGCGGTGCCCCACTTGTTGCCGGTGAAAAGGCGCGTGACGACGAAGTAGACGTCGGCCTTGAATGGGCTCTGGAACAGGTACTTCCAGCCCTTCAGGTCGGTGAGGATCGGGATGTTCTCGGTCGTCAGCGAATACTTGCCAGGACCGAAGCGGTCGCCGAACTGCCCGAGGTAGACGAACTGCGCCGCCTGCGATTCGCGGACGATCAGCTGCGCCCCGTTCTTGATCTCCTTGTCCTCGTCGGGGAAGCGAAACGACAGCGTGTCGCGCGAGTCGTCCGCCCACTCGATGATGTCGATGAACTGCTTGCTGATGAAATCGAGAATCGCCATCGTCTCCCCCAAAAGAGGTCAGAGACGACTTTTCGGCGTCAGCCGAGAAGTCGTCTCCGACCCCAAAAGTCGTCTCTGACCCCCAATTCCAACCGAGTTTCGGCGGTCAGCCGAAAGTCGTCTCCGACCCCGCTTCGCTTTTACTTCGCGGCCGGCGCGCTCGCCGCGAGCTTCTTCGCTTCGATTTCGGCGCTCGCCATTTCCTTCTCGATCTGCGGCAGCGGCAGCGCACCGGGGATCATCGTGCCGTCGGCGAAGATCAGCGTCGGCGTCGCGTTGATGTGCAGCGACTGGCCGAGCGCCTGCGTCCTCGCGACCGGGTCGCCGCAATCGCCCTTGTTGTCGGGCAGCTTGCCCGACGTGAAGAACGCGTCCCAGGCCTTCGCCTTGTCGGCCGAGCACCAGATCTGCTTCGACTTCTGCGCCGCGTTCGGATGCAACTGGTCGATCGGGAACAGGAACGTGTAGATCGTCACGTTGTCGAGGTTCTTGATCTCGCCTTCGAGCCGATGGCAGAACGGGCAGTCGGCGTCCGAGAAGATGACGAGCTTGCGCGACCCGTCGCCCCTGACGCGCTTGAACGCGAGGTCGTACGGCAGCTTATTGACGGCGACGCGATTGAGCTTCCGCGAGCGCGCCTCGGTCAGGTTCTGCTTCGTCGCCGTGTCGTAGACGGAGCCGACGAAGACGTACGCCGCCGACGGGTCGGTGTAGATCAGGTTGTCGTCGAGCATCACCTCGTAGAGGCCGAAGTAGTTCGACTTCTCGATGTGATTGACGTGCGCGCCTGGAAAGCGCTCCTCGAACGCCTTGCGGATCGCGGCGACCTCGGGGGTTTGCGTCGATGCGTCGGCGGCCGACACCACCGGCGTCGACGGGGCCGTGGACGCGCTCTGCCCGAACGCAGGCATCGTCCCGCAGCCGAGCGCGATCACGCCGATGGCGGCCAGGGCGCGGTACGCGCGTTGCGACCATCGGTTCTCGATTCGTTGCATGTGGTTCTCCAAAGTGACTGCCTCGTAAGCTGCTCAACGGAGCGCCGGTTGCGCCAGCGCTCGCTTCAACATCGGCAACCGGTCGACCGCCGCGAGTCCCGCGTTGCGCAACGTGCGCAGCCACGGCGTGCGGGGACCGAAAAGCCGCACGAGCCCGTCGGTCACCGCGTGCATCGCAAGCACCGGCTCGGCCCGCCGGCGGGCAAAGCGTTCGAGCAGGATCGGCGCACCGGCGTCGCCGATCGGACCGCGCTCGGCCAGCACCGAAGCCAGCGCCTGCGCGTCGCCGAAACCGAGATTAACACCCTGGCCGGCCAGCGGATGCACGCCGTGCGCCGCGTCGCCGACGAGCGCCATCCGGTGGGCGATGGACGTCGGCAGCCGCAGTGACGACAGCGGATAGCCGACGGGCGGCGTGATCATCCGCAGCTCGCCGAGCGTCCGCTCACCGGCCTCCGCGACACGCGCGGCGAACGCGTCGGGGGCGAGCGCGAGCAACTCACCGGCGAGTGCGTCGGGAGCGGACCAGACGATCGAGATGCGACGCCCCGGAAGCGGGAGCCATGCGAGCACGCTGCCGTCGGCCCGGAACCACTGCCGCGCGCACCCGTGGTGCGCGAGGTCGCAGTCGAAATTCGCGACGACGCCCTGCTGTCCATAGGACCTGGGCTCCGCAAGGATGCCCGCGGCGCGCCGTACCCACGAATGCACGCCGTCGGCGCCGACGATGAGGCTCGCGCCGAACCGCCGACCGTCGGCGAGCGTCATCGTCGCCTCGTCCGCCGACCACGCGAGCGATGCGAATTCGACGCCGGTCACGATGTCGATGCCGGGGACGTGCACGGCGGGCAGCAGCGCGGCGCGAAGTGCGCGCTCCTCGACGATCCATGCGAGGGCGCGCTCGCCGATCTCGTACGCCGAGAAATTGAGTGTGGCGCCGGTATCGCCGAAGATGCGCATCGATTCGATCGCCTCGATGCGTCCGCACGAAAGCGCCTGCCACGCGCCGACGCTCGACAGGAACGCGGCACTCCCGGGACTCACCGCGTAGATTCGCGCATCCCACGTGTCGCCATCGGCGTTCACCGCAGGCAGGACGCGATCGAGCAGGACGACGGAAATCCCCTTTCGCGCGAGCGCTGCGGCGAGCGCGAGGCCGACGAGCCCCGCGCCGGCGATCAGCACGTCCCTCTTTTCCATCACGCGTCGAGTGTCTCGATGACGATCTGCTGGTTCGTGTAGATGCAGATCTCGCCGGCGATCGCCAGCGCGCGCTCGACGATCTCGCGCGCCGACAGCGACGTGTTGTCGAGCAGTGCCTTCGCGGCCGCCTGCGCGTACGGCCCGCCCGAGCCGATCGCGACGATCCCGTACTCGGGCTCGAGCACGTCGCCTGCACCGGTGATCACGAGCGATGCGCTGCGATCGGCGATCGCCAGCATCGCCTCGAGCCTTCGCAGCACGCGGTCGGAGCGCCAGTCCTTCGCGAGTTCGACGGCCGCGCGCGTCAGATGTCCCTGGTGCTTCTCGAGCTTCGCCTCGAACCGCTCGAACAGCGTGAACGCGTCGGCGGTGGCCCCGGCGAAACCGGCGAGCACCTTGTCGTGAAAGAGCCGACGCACCTTGCGCGCGCTCGCCTTGATCACGACCTGCCCGAGCGTCACCTGGCCGTCGCCGCCCAATGCAACTGCGCCGTCGCGGCGGACGGAGAGAATCGTCGTCCCGTGGAACACCTCGGCCATCGCAGCGTCCCTGTCCGTCGCGCCCGGCAAGCCTCAGTCGACCTTCTTGACGAAGTGACGCGGCGAAATGCCGATCAGCAGCAGAAGCGCGCGCACGATCGGCGTCGCGCCGGCGATCTGCACCGCCTTCCCCTGGCCCTCGATGCGCGTGATCACGTTGGAAAGCGCGCCCGCGCAGATGAAATCGATGCGCTCGACGCCCGCCATGTCGATGGCCGCGAGCGGATGGCGCGCGGCGAAGTCGTCGAGCTTCGCGAGCGCCGGCGGCGACGTGCCGGTCAAAACGCCGTCGAAGACGACCGCATCGCTGTCAGCGGCCGAAGCGGCGCGCGCAGCCCGCGGTGCGGCAGCCGGCGCCGATACGGTCGTGCGTCGCGGAGGCGGCTCCCACGACGGCGGCGACAGCTCGAACGCGATCGCATATTGCAACGCGCGCTCGTCGAACGTCGCCTGCTCGTGCGCCGACTGCATGAGCTCGAGCGCGAGCAGCCACGCGCCTTCACCGCCTTCACGACCCTTTGCAATCGATTCCTCGAGCGCCGCGCGCAGCTTGTCGGGCCGCTCGATCACGAGCTCCATCCGCTGGCCGCGGGCACGCGCGAGATCGGTCGCGAGAAGACGCGCGCCGGCATCGTCGAAGCCGGCGACCGAGGCGAGGTCGATCCGTGCGCGCGGCACGCATTTCTCGAGCGCACGTTTCAACCCCTCGAGCTGCGATGCGCTGCCGGCCGAGAGCTTGCCGGTGATCGCGATGTAGCCGCCGGCACCCGAAGCCGTCGATTCGGCGCCACGGAACTTGAGCGCTTCGTCCCACGACGGCGCGGAGCGCTCGAACTGCAGCACGTACTGCATGGCGAGTTGGTCGAACGTCGTGCGCTCGCCCGCGCGCTGCAACAGATCGAACAGCGCGAGCCAGGCGAGCGGCGACAGCTTCGCATCGGGGTCGCTGACGATGCCTTCCTCGAGCAGCGACCGCGCGTCGGCATCCTGTCCGTTGGCGAACAGGAGCGCCGCGTTCTCGAGCACCGCGCAAAGCCCGGGATTGGCCTGCGCAACCTCGATCGCCTTCGGCGCCGTCGACCAGTTGATGACGCTGGCGCCGCGCATGCTCGTCTCGCCCAGCGGCTCGACGCCGGGCAGCTTGACCTTGCGGCTCGCTGCCTGCGCGAGCTCGCGCGCCGACATCACTTTCGGCTCGCGCTTCGCGTCCTCGCCGGTCTTGGCGCCGGGCGACTTGCGCGTCGTCGGCTTGCCGAAGATCGCCATTACGCGCGGCTTAGGTTCTCGGCCGCGAAGTTCCAGTTGAGGAGCTTGTCGATCACCGCGTTGACGAAATCGGGGCGGCGATTCTGATAGTCGAGGTAGTACGCATGCTCCCACACGTCGATCGTAAGCAGCGCCGTCTGTCCCTTCGCGAGCGGATTCTCGGCGTTCGGCGTCTTCATGATCGAAAGCTTGCCCCCGCTCGTCACGAGCCAGCCCCAGCCGGAGCCGAACTGCGTCACGCAGGCGTTCGCGAATTCCTTCCTGAAATTGTCGTAGCCGCCGAGATCGGAGTCGATCATCTGCGCGATGCTGCCGGTCGGCTTGCCGCCCGCGCCGTTGCGCAGGCAGTTCCAGAAGAACGTATGGTTCCATACCTGCGCGGCGTTGTTGAAGACGCCGACCTTGTCGGCCTTGCCGGCGGTGTCGCGGATCACCTGCTCGAGCGGCATCGACTCGTATTGCGTGCCGCTTGCGAGCTTGTTCAGGTTGTCGACGTACGCCTTGTGGTGCTTCCCGTAGTGGAACGAGAGCGTGTTGGCCGAGATCACCGGCTCGAGCGCATTCTCGGCGTAAGGAAGAGGGGGCAGCGTGAACATTTCTTCGGGCTCCTTCGATCGTGATTGGGTTGTCGGCACGCGAAGCGGGGTCAGCGGACTTTCATATCACAAAGGAGGACCACAGACCACATCGGGGCCAGAGCTGCAAGTCACTGCGCTGACTTGCACCGCTGACCCCGATGTCGAAATGGTCGGTGACGCTGCTGCCGCGCGATCCTGCTCCAGTGCTACCGAACGCCGTTCGAGGTCGGCGACGCGGGGCCGGCCCGAGCCACCGACCCGCCCCCGCGAGGGCAGCGAGCAAAGCGAGCGTTGGGTCGTTCTCCTAGTCGCCGTAGAGCTTCTGCACCCGTTCGCGGCGCTCCTGCGCTTCGATCGAGAGGGTCGTCATCGGCCGCGCGATGAGACGCGGCACCCCGATCGGCTCGCCGGTTTCCTCGCAGTAGCCGTAGCTGCCGTCCTCGATCATGCGCAGGGACTTTTCGACCTTCTTCAAAAGCTTGCGTTCCCGGTCGCGCGTGCGCAACTCGAGCGTGTATTCCTCCTCGAGCGTCGCGCGGTCGGAAGGATCGGTCGTGATCTCGTTCTCGCGCAGATGCTCGCCGGTGTCGTCGGCGTTGCGCAGGATCTGATCGCGAATGTCCTCGAGCCGCTTCCTGAAGAAGGCGAGTTGCGCCTCGTTCATGTAGTCCTTCTCCGGCGCCTTGAGGATCTCTTCCTCGGTCAGGTCGCGGGGCGGTTTTTTCACTGCTATTGCAGTTTTGGCGGCCATGCTTCGTTCCATCCTTGAACTTCGTACCGACGCGACGTCAGACATTGCAATCCCCTTGTTCGGGTCTCGCGGCGCGCCCGCACGAAAACGCGCATTATAGCCCGCCGCGACGATGCAAGCGAATACGATCGTTCGCTTGGCGCGATTGGCGGGTGCGCTGGCCGGCACCGCTATACTGGTTTAAAAACAAAGGCTTCCGATGACCGATCGCAGCGTCCGGCTGATCCGTCCCGACGACTGGCACCTGCATTTGCGCGATGGCGC
>DATNGN010000068.1:0-14027 GCA_035605875.1 Casimicrobiaceae bacterium | reverse complement strand
GTACAATCCGCGGATGCCCCTCGACAGCAATGAAACAACGTCGCGTCACGTCGTTCGCGCCGCGTGCCCGCACGATTGCCCCGACACGTGCGCGATGCTCGTCACCGTCGAGAACGGCCGCGCCGTCGACATTCGCGGCGCCCCCGATCACCCGCCGACGAACGGCACGCTCTGCACGAAGGTCGCGCGCTATCTCGATCGCACGTATTCACCCGATCGCCTGCGCTACCCGATGCGCAGAGTCGGCGCGAAAGGCGAAGGCCGGTTCGCGCGCATCTCCTGGGACGAAGCGCTCGACGAGATCGCCGATCGCTTCAAGGCGATCGCATCCTCGAGCGACGGCCCGCAGGCGATCGTGCCGTACAGCTACGCGGGAACGATGGGCCTGTTGCAGGGCTCGTCGATGGATCGCCGCTTCTTCCATCGCCTCGGCGCATCGCTGCTCGAGCGCACGATCTGCGCTGCCGCCGGCAAGGCCGGCTGGGCAGCGGCGATCGGCGCGTCGATGGGGATGGACCTCGAGGAGTACGCGAACAGCCGGCTGATCCTGATCTGGGGCAGCAATCCGATCGCGTCCAACCTGCACTTCTGGACGCGCGCGCAGGAAGCGAAGCGGCGCGGTGCGAAGCTGATCGCGATCGACCCGTATCGCAGCGCGACCGCCGAGAAGTGTCACGAGCACATCGCGGTGCTGCCCGGTACCGACGCCGCACTCGCATTCGGCATGATGCACGTGCTGATCGACGAGGGGTTCGTCGATCGCGATTACGTCGACCGCTACACGGTGGGCTTCGCTGCGCTCGCCGAACGCGTACGCGAGTGGATGCCTGCGCGAGTGGCGGCGACGTGCGGCATCGACGCCGAACAGGTCGTGCGCCTTGCGCGCGATTACGGTTCGATCAGACCGGCAGCAATTCGACTGAACTACGGGATGCAGCGCGTGCATGGCGGAGGCAACGCCGTGCGCGCGGTGGCGTGCCTGCCGGCGCTCGTCGGCGCCTGGCGCGACCCGGCGGGCGGTGCGCTGCTGTCGTCATCGGGAACGTTTCCGGTGAACAGCGCCGCGCTCGAGCGGCCCGATCTGATCCAGGGCTCGCCGCGCACGATCAACATGTCGACGATCGGCGAAGCGTTGACGCGCATCGACGATCCGCCGATCCGCGCGATCTACGTCTACAACTCGAATCCGGTCGCCGTCGCGCCCGAATCGTCCAGCGTTGTCGCGGGCTTTTCGCGCCAGGACCTGTTCTGCGTCGTGCACGAAATCTTCAAGACCGACACCGCCGATTACGCCGACATCCTGTTGCCGGCGACGACGCAACTGGAGCAGACCGACATTCACAGCTCGTACGGGCATCTGTACGCGCTCGCGAACAATCCGGCGATCGCGCCCATCGCCGAAGCGCTGCCGAACACCGAGGTGTTCCGCCGGCTCGCGGCGCGGATGGGATTCACCGAAGCGTGCTTCCGCGACAGCGACGACGAACTCGCGCGGCAGGCGTATCGCGCACAGGATATGCGCGCAGCGGGCATCGATTGGGATGCGCTGAAAGTGGCGGGATTTCGCCGCCTCAACGTTCCGCGTCCGTACGCGCCGTTTGCCGAGGGCGGCTTCCCGACGCCGTCGGGCAAATGCGAGTTCTGGTCGCAATCGATGCTCGCCCGCGGCGAGGATCCGCTGCCGGCCTATCGACCGCCGCGTGAATCGGCGGCGACCAATGCCGCGCTCGCCGCCCGCTATCCGCTCGGCTTCATTTCGCCGCCCGCGCGCAACTTCCTCAATTCGTCGTTCGCGAACCTGCCGGCGTTCGTTGCCGAGGAGAAGACGCCGCATCTCGACATCCATGCGGACGATGCGGCGCCGCGCGGCATCGCGACCGGCGACCCGGTGCGCGTCTTCAACGACCGCGGGAGCCTGCTCGCGACGGCGCGCGTGACCGATCGCGCGCGGCCCGGCGTCGTCGTGGCGCCGTCGATCTGGTGGCGCAAGCTCGCGCCCGGCGGCGAAAACGCGAACGCGGTGACGAGCCAGGCACTGACCGATCTCGGCCATGGGCCGACCTTCTACGATTGCCTCGTGGAAGTGCAACCGGCCTGAGAATGCCGGCGATTGCGCTCCAAGTCTCGAGCGCGTCGGTCGGCATCGGGGTGGTCTGACCCGGCGGGCATGAGGCCGAACAAGTCGCGCTGGCTGCTTGTCGCGGTCCTCGCGAGCGTCGCCGCCGTTGGCGTCCCCTACTGGCGGATTCCCTACGCCAATGCCAATCTGCCCGATTCGTTGCTGACGCCGGCGCTGCTCGTCGTGGCCGGTTCGGCGCTGTTGCTGTGCGCAGGCCGCGTCGCGGGATTCTGGCGCGCGACGTGCGCGGTCGGTGCATCGGTGGCGATCGCCGTGGTGATACGCGTGCTCGTGGGTGTCGCGCACGATCCCACGTCCCATAACCTGTGGCCGATCGAAGTCGTGATCGCGTTGGCCGTTGGCTTCCTTTGCGCGGCGGCGGGAGCAATCGGCGGCAGTCTCGTCGGCGCATTTGTCGGAGGCCCACGCCAGGAGCCATGAGGTTGCTCACAGCGTTGCGACGCCGTGGTGACACCCTCGCGCGGTCCGCGGCAGGGATGCGTTGAATGCCCGCCTCGCTCGCTGCCGGCGCCGGCGCCGGCATTTGGCTCGTTGCGACTCTCGTCTCGGGACGCCGCGAGGCCTGGGACGCGTCGAGTTACTGGACGTCGTTTTATCCGCTCGCCCTCGCCGCGTCGGCGTGGCTTGGCTATCGCTATCCGAACCGTAGCTGGCGCTGGCCGTTGATTCTCTTTGCCGCGCAGTTTGTCACGATGTGCCTGCTCGCACGGGAAGCGGGAAGCCTGTGGCCGCTCGGTCTCGCGCTGTTCGGCGTGCTCGCGCTGCCCGGCGTCGTAGTCAGCCGCATGGCGGCGCGGCGCGGCCGGGTCGCCTGACGCCGGCGCATCGCGTTGGTAATTGCCTGCTCAAAAGCTAGAGCTTGCGGACGAGACCCACCATCACGCCGAAAATCTCGAGTTCCCCTTCAGGCCGAATGACCGGATAGGCCTTGTTCTCGGGCTTCAGCACGAAACGTCCATTCTCGAGATCGAGGCGCTTCAGCGTGAACTGGTTGTCGACGATGGCGACGACGATGTCGCCCTTCTGCGCGGCAGCGCGCTTTTCGACGACGACGAGGTCGCCCTCGAAAATGCCCGCGTCCATCATCGAATCGCCGCGCACGCGCACGAGCACCGTCTGTGACGGTCGCTCGATCAGGTAGTCGTCGAGGGTGACCGCATCGGCTTCGTCGTCGGCGACGGGCTCGGGCAGGCCGGCGCGCACGAACCCAGTGGCAAGTGGCCGGGCAAAGAAGCGCTTCGTGGGGGCGAGGCGCCGGTCGGGCGTGGCATCGAGGTAACCGGCCAGCTTCAACCGCGCGACGAGCGCCGCGACCGACGATTTCGAGCGCAGGCCGAGCAGGCCGCCGATCGACGCGTAGGACGGCAACGCGCGATGGCGCGCATAGTAATCCTGCAGCGTGCCGAGATAGGAACGATCGTTCGACATTCGGCTAGAATACGAACGAACGTTCGGCGTGTCAACACCCTCCGTCGCCCGAAGTAAGCGCCGCATTGCCCGATGCTTCCGCTCCCCGCCTTCGCCTTCGTCGACCTTGAAACGACCGGCACGTCGGCGCGTGACGACCGGATCACCGAAATCGGCATCGTCCGGGTCGACGACGACGGCGGGCCGCCGCGGGTCACCGAGTGGAGCACGCTCGTCGACCCCGAAGTGCCCATTCCCGCCGCGATCCAGGCGCTGACCGGCATCACCGATGCAATGGTTGCGAGCGCGCCATCGTTCTCGCGGGTCGCGAACGACGTGCGCGCATTGCTCGACGGTTGCATCTTCGTCGCGCACAACGCGCGCTTCGACTACGGCTTCCTGAAGCAGGCATTCGCGCGGCTCGAGCGCGCGTTCTCGGCGCGCGTCCTGTGCACGGTCCGGCTCTCGCGGCGGCTGTTTCCCGACGCCGACGGCGGCCACGGCCTCGACGCGTTGATCGCACGCCACGGGATTCCGGTGACCGAACGACATCGGGCCCTCGGCGATGCGCGCGCGATCTGGTCGTTCGTCGAGCGGCTCTATCGCGACGAAACGAGCGAGCGCATCGACAGCGCGATCCGCCGCATCCTGCGCGTACCGAGCCTGCCGCCGCAGCTTCCGCCCGATGCGATCGACGCGCTGCCCGAAGCGCCGGGCGTCTATCTGTTCTATGGCGACAATCCGCTGCCGCTCTACGTCGGCAAGAGCGTCAACCTGCGCGAGCGCGTCGGCGCGCATTTTTCGCAGGACTGGCGCAGCGAAACCGACCTGCGCCTGTCGCGCGAGATCCGCCGCATCGAGCACGAGCGCACCGCAGGCGAGCTCGGCGCGCTGCTGCGCGAGGCGGTGCTCGTCAAGTCGCTCATGCCTGCCCACAATCGCGCGTTGCGACGCAAGGAGGAAGCGGGGATCGCCCATTGGCGCGATGCCTTGCCGCGATTCATGCCGGCCGTCGGCATCGATCGCGACGGATTGACCAACGCGTATGGGCCGTTCGCGTCGCGCGCATCGTTTCGCGCCGCGCTGCGCGCGCTGTGCGCCGGGCATCGGCTTTGCGCACGCCGGCTCGGACTCGAGCGTGGCGGCACCGGCCCGTGCTTCGCACGGCAACTGAAGCGCTGCAACGGGGTGTGCGTCGGCGAAGAGTCGCCGCAGCATCACGATGCGCGCGTTGCCGCGGCGATGGCGCCGCTCGCCATTCCCGCGTGGCCGGTGGACGGTCCGGCGTGCGTGCGTGAAGCGTCCGCCGATGGCGAGCGCGTCGACGTGCATGTGTTCCGCGACTGGTGCTGGCTCGGCACGGCGGGCAACGACGGCGAGCTTGCCGAACTCGTGGCATGTCCGCCGCCCCCGAGCTTCGATCTCGACGTGACGCGGCTTCTGTTGCGCCGCTATGGCGCCGGCGCGCTGAAACTCACCCCGCTTCGCGGCAATCAGGAGCCCGCGTGCGCGGCGATCACTTCCGCGACGCAGGCCGTCAATCGCTTCGCGTAGTCGATGTGCAGGAATTCGTTCGGCCCATGCGCGTTCGAGTGCGGACCGAGCACGCCCGTGATCAGGAACTGCGCGTCGGGAAAGCGCTTGCCGAGCATCGCCATGAACGGAATCGTGCCGCCTTCGCCCATCGCTGCCGACGGCTTGCCGTAGATCGCACGCGACGCCGCATCGATCGCTCGCGCAAGCCACGGTTTCGTCGCCGGCGCGTTCCAGCCCGTCGCGCCCTGCACCGGCTCGAACGTGACGTTCGCGCCGTACGGCGGATCGGCCTCAAGCAGCGATTTCATCACCTGCGTCGCCTCCTGCCCGTCGACGGTCGGCGGCAATCGTAACGACAGCATCAGCGACGTCGACGGCCGCAAGACGTTGCCTGCGTCGGCGATCGCCGGAAAACCGTCGGCGCCGATCGTTGACAACGCCGGGCGCCACGTGCGGTTGAGCAACGCCTCGGCGCCATCATCGACCATCGGACGCGTTTCGCCGGCGAACGGATACTTGCGAAACACGATATCGCCCATGATCGCCGCCGCGGCGGCCGCCTGCTCCGCGCGCTCGGCGGGAATCTGCGCGTGCAGGGCCGATGGACGAATCCATCCGTTCGCGCAATCCTCGAGGCGCGCGACCAGATCGCGCGCAATCCGGAACGACGACGGTACGACACCGCTGGCATCGCCCGAATGCACGCCTTCGGTCAGCACTTCGACCTTCAGCGTGCCCGCGGCAAGGCCGCGCAGCGACGTCGTCATCCACAGGCGTTCGTAATCGCCGCAGCCCGAGTCGAGCCCGACGACCAGATCGACGTTGCCGATCCGCGCCGCGAATGCGTCGAGGTACGCGGGCAGATCGTAGCTGCCGCTCTCCTCGCACGTCTCGATCAGCCCGACACAGCGCGCATGGGGAATGCCTTGCGCGTCGAGGGCGCCGAGGGCGGAAAGCGCGGCGAAGATCGCGTAGCCGTCGTCGGCAGCACCGCGGCCGTAGAGCTTGCCGTTCTCGATCACCGGCGTCCACGCACCGCCGTCGGCGCGCCAGCCGATCATCTCCGGCTGCTTGTCGAGATGGCCGTAGAGCAGCACTGTCCGCTCGCCCTGTCCCGGTGCTTCGAAGTACAGAAGCGGCGTGCGCCCCGGCAAGCGGACGATCTCGACCGCGAGGCCCTTGACCCGCTGTGCCCGCGCCCACGCTTCCGCGAGCGCGACGACGCGCTCGATGTGGCCGTGCGCTTCCCAGGCTGCGTCGAAATGCGGCGACTTGGCCGGAATGCGAACGTAGTCGACGAGGCGCGGAACGATCTCGTCGTCCCATTGCCGATAGATGCGGTCGGTGGCGATCATGTGAAGAACCGATGCGAAGATGAGAAGCCGATGCCAACAATAGCAGACGCGCCGCCTTACGCCGGCCTCACGCCCGATTGCGTGCTCGATGCACTCGACAGCGTCGGCATTCGCGGTGACGGGCGCCTGCTTGCGCTCAACAGCTACGAGAACCGCGTCTACCAGGCATGGCGTGATGATGCGCCGCCGGCGATTGCGAAATTCTATCGGCCCGCGCGCTGGAGCGACGCGCAGATCCTCGAGGAGCACGCGCTGATCGCCGAGCTCGCGAGCGCCGATGTGCCGGCCGTTGCGCCGATGCGTCTCGGTGAGCGGACGCTGCATGCGTTCAATGGCTTCCGCTTCGCGGTCTTCCCCCGCCATGGCGGGCGTGCGCCCGAGCTCGATCGCCGCGATACGCTGACGCAACTCGGCCGCTACATCGCGCGCCTCCATACGGTCGGCGCCGCGCGGCCGTTCGAGCATCGACCGACACTCGACGTCGAAAGCTTCGGCGACGAGTCGCGCACGTATCTGCTCGAACACGGCTTCCTGCCCGACGACCTCCGCGAGCCCTGGCTTCGCATCGTCGATCTCGCGCTCGACGCTGTCCGGCGTGCGTTCGCGCGCGTGCATTTCGACGCACTACGGCTCCATGGCGATTGCCATGGCGGCAACGTGCTGTGGACCGACGACGGTCCGCATTTCGTCGACTTCGACGATGCGCGGATGGGTCCGGCCCTGCAGGACCTCTGGATGCTGCTGTCGGGCGATCGTGCGGCGATGGAGAGCCAGCTCGTCGCACTGCTCGAAGGCTACGAATCGTTTCGCGACTTCGACCGCCGCGAGCTCGCGCTCGTCGAGCCGCTTCGTACGCTGCGCCTGCTCCACTACAGCGCGTGGATCGCGCGCCGCTGGGGCGATCCGGCCTTTCCCGCCGCATTCCCCTGGTTCGGCACGCAGCGCTACTGGCAGGATCGAATCCTCGAGTTGCGCGAGCAGGTCGGCCTGATGGACGAGCCGCCGCTGCGCGGGTAGGCTCGGCGTGCCGACCCCTGTCGGACGCCGGCCGACGCCGTTTTCAGCCGGCGCGCGTTGCGCGCTGCGGACGGCGGCGACAAGAATCAAAAGTCACCACCGCCCCGACCAGGATGGGTCTCGAACTCTATCGGAAGAAGCGCAATTTCAAGACGACGCCCGAGCCGGCGGGCCGCGTGCGCCGCGCACTGTCTCATGAGCCGGTCTTCGTGATCCAGAAGCATGCGGCGAGTCATCTGCATTACGACTTCCGCCTCGAGCTCAACGGCGTCCTGTTGAGCTGGGCCGTGCCGAAGGGGCCGAGCCTCGATCCGCACGACAAGCGGCTTGCGATGCACGTCGAGGACCATCCGATCGAGTACGGCGGCTTCGAAGGCGTCATTCCGCCGAAACAATACGGCTCGGGCACCGTGATGCTGTGGGATCGCGGCACGTGGCAGCCGGTCGGCGACGCCGAGGCCTCGTATCGTCAGGGCAAGCTCAAGTTCGAGCTGCACGGCGAGAAGCTTCACGGCGGCTGGATGCTCGTCAAAAGCCACGGTGGCAAGTACGGCGGCGACAAGAGCTGGCTTTTGATCAAGGAGAACGACGCGTATGCGCGCTCGGGCGTCGACGCGCGGATCGTCGACACCGAGCCCGACAGCGTCGCATCGGGGCGCAGCCTCGACGCGATCGCCGCCGATCCCGATCGCGTCTGGCACTCGAACAGGTCGGTCGAGGAAAACGTCCGCAGCGGCGCGGTGCGGCGCGCCAAGCCGTCGCTTGCGCCGGGCAAGGTGAAAGGCGCGCGCAAGGCGTCGCTTCCCGAGACGATCGACGCCGAGCTGGCGACGCTCGTCGATCATCCGCCGTCCGGCGACGAGTGGCTGCACGAAATCAAGTTCGACGGCTACCGGATGCTGTCGCGCGTCGCGAAGGGCGAGTGCCGGATCGTCTCGCGCAACGGCAAGGACTGGACTGCCAGTTTTCCGACGATTGCCGATGCAGTGCGTCGCCTCCCGGTGACGAATGCATGGATCGACGGCGAGATCGTCGTCATGGACGGGAAGGGTCAGACGAGCTTTCAGGCGCTGCAGAACGTGCTCTCCGAAGGCGCATCGGCAAAGCTCGTCTATTGCGTGTTCGACCTGCCCTGGCTCAACGGCTACGACCTTCGCGATGCACCGCTGTCCGAACGCAAGGCATTGCTTGCGAAAGTCGTTGGCCAAGGTTCGCTGATCCGCTACAGCGATCACGTGCGGGGCAACGGTGACGCGTTCTTCGGCGAGGCGTGCAAGGTGGGCCTCGAAGGCATCGTGTCGAAGCGTGCCGATTCGCGTTATGTGGGCGCGCGCGGACGCGACTGGCAGAAGGTCAAATGCGGGATGCGCCAGGAGTTCGTCATCGGCGGCTACACGGATCCGCAAGGCGCGCGCACGGGCTTCGGCGCATTGCTGCTCGGCGTCTACGAAGGCTCCGATCTGCGTTACTGCGGCAAGGTAGGCACCGGCTTCAACGACGCGGCGCTCGCAACGCTGTCCGAGCGTCTCGCGAAGCTTGCGACGACCGATACGCCGCCGTTCGTCAATCCGCCTACCGGCGCCGAAGCGCGCCGCTCGCATTGGGTGAAGCCTGCGCTCGTCGGCGAAGTATCGTTCACCGAATGGACGCGCGACGGAACCCTGCGTCATCCATCGTTCGAAGGTCTGCGCGAAGACAAGCGCGCGCGCGACATCGTGCGTGAAAGGCCGGTTCATGAAGCCGAAGGTCACGAAGCCCAGGCGAAACCGGCGAAGAAACGCGCGCGCGCCGCGGCTCCCACGGCGCCTGCCACCCGTGCGCGCAAAACGGCGTCGCGCACGAGCAGGCAGACCGACGCGGCAAACGAAGTCGAGGGCGTCGCGATCAGCAACGGCACGAAGGTGCTGTATCCGGAAGCCGGCATCACCAAGATGGAGCTCGCGCGTTACTACGCCGCCATGGGCGACCTGCTCGTGCCGCAGCTTCGCGAGCGCCCGCTCACGCTCGTGCGCTGCCCGAACGGCTGGGACAAGCCGTGCTTCTATCAGAAGCACGCGAACGAAACGATATCGGAGCATATCGAGCGCATCGACATCCGCGACAGCGGCGGCGTCAAGCCGTACATGATCGCGAACAGCGTGAGCGCGATCGTCGCGCTCGCTCAGATGGGCGTGCTCGAGTTGCATCCGTGGGGATCGCGGGCGCCGAAGCTCGGCTATCCCGACCGCCTGATCTTCGACTTCGATCCCGACGAAGCGCTCGGCTACGACAGGCTCGTCGATGCCGTGACCGTGCTGCGCAAGCTGCTCGACGCGCTCGAGCTCGAGGCGTTCCTCAAGACGACCGGCGGCAAGGGTCTGCACGTCGTCATTCCGCTCGAGCCGACGCGCACCTGGGACGAGGCCAAGGAATTCTGCCGCGGCGTCGCCGAGATGCTCGTGCGGACCTTTCCCGACCGCTTCACGGCGAAGCTCACCAAATCGCGCCGCAGCGGCCTGATCTTCATCGATTACCTGCGCAACGTCGAGGGCGCCACCGCGGTGGCCGCCTATTCCGTGCGCGCCAAAGCGAACGCGCCGGTCTCGATGCCGATCGACTGGTCGGAGCTCGAGCGCGACGACGTGCGCTTCGATCACTTCAACGTCCGCAACGTTCCGGCGCTCGCGAGCAAGCGCAAGCGCGATCCCTGGGCGCGGCTTGCACGCGTTCGGCAGACACTCACCGACGCGATGCTCGCGCAGGTGAACGCGACGAAAACGAGGAGATAGACATGGCGAGGGCAATCTGGAAAGGCACGATCAGCTTCGGGCTCGTCAACGTTCCGGTGGAACTGTTCCCCGCGTCGGAATCGCATTCGCTGTCGTTCTCGATGCTCGACAAGCGCGATTTTTCGCCCGTCGGCTACAAGCGCTACAACAAGACGACCGGCAAGGAAGTGCCGTGGAACGACATCGTCAAGGGCTACGAGTACGAGAAGGACCAGTACGTCGTGATGAGCGACGAGGATTTTCGGCGCGCGAACGTTCAACAGGCGAAATCGGTCGAGATCTCGACGTTCGTCGACGCCAAGAGCATTCCGCCGCAGTATTTCGAGACGCCGTATTACCTCGTGCCCGGCGAGCGCGCGCAGAAGGTCTATGCGCTGTTGCGCGAAACGATGCGCTCGACGAACAAGGTCGGCGTCGGCCAGGTCGTCATTCGCACAACGCATCACCTCGCTGCGGTGATGCCGGTCGGCGAGGCGCTGATGATGATCACGCTGCGTTACGCGAACGAGCTGCGCAAGGAGAAGGAATTCGACTTTCCCCCGATGTCGCTCAAGAGCACGGGCGTCACGCCGAAGGAGCTCGATCTCGCGCAGAAGCTGATCGCCGACATGTCGGGCGACTTCGATCCGGCCGAGTTCGAAGACACCTACAACGAGGATCTCCTGCAGCGCATCGAGGAGAAGGTGAAGCGCGGCGAAACGCACGTCCTTACCAAGCCCGAGGCCGAAGGTGCGGAGCCGCGCTCGGCGCAGGTGATCGACCTGATGGAGCTTCTGAAGCGCAGCATCGACAAGACCAGCCGCGGCACGCCACAACGTGCAGCGAAGCGGACCGCGGAGGCCGCCAACGGCGACGAAGAAGAAGCGCCCGTCGCGCGGGCCGCCACTCGTGCGCGCAAATCAACCACCGCGCACAAAGCCGCCGCCGAGAAGAAGCCTGCCGCGCGGCGCAAGCGCGCGTAATCCTGCAGCGGGCGCGTTGATGCCCGAGCAGAAATGGCCGCAGCTGCTGTGGGTGGTGCGGCACGGCCAGAGCGCAGGCAACGTCGCGCGCGAAGCCGCCGAAGCGGCGGCTCATCCTCTGATCGACATCGCGACGCGCGACATGGACACGCCGCTGTCGGGACTCGGTGAGCGACAATCGCGGGCACTCGGCCGCTGGTTCGGCGAGATGCCAGCCTCCTCGCAGCCGAACGTCGTGCTCTGCTCGCCGTACCTGCGCGCCGTGCAAACGTCGCGGATTCTCCTCGACGCGGCCGGCATCGACGTATCCGCGGTGACGATGCAGCGCGACGAGCGGCTGCGCGAAAAGGAATTCGGCGTGCTCGACCGGTTGACGAAGGTTGGCATTCGCCAGAAATATCCGGAGCTCTCGGAGCAGCGCGCGCACGTCGGCAAGTTCTATTTCCGGCCTCCGGGCGGCGAGAGCTGGTGCGACGTGCTGCTTCGGCTGCGCAGCGTGCTCGATACGCTGACTCGCGAGTATCGGCGGCAGCGCGTGTTGATCGTCGCGCATCAGGTGATCGTCAACTGCCTGCGCTACCTGTTCGAGCGCATGGACGAGCAGCAGATCATGGAGATCGACCGCGGGGCCGACGTGCCGAATTGCTCGGTCACGTCGTACGCGTTCGATCCGCACGCGGGCCGCGCCGGAAAGCTGTTGCCGCGGCTCGTCAATTTCGTCGCGCCACTCGAGGAAGCGGGCGCGCGCGTGACGACCGCGCCGGACGTGCCCGCCGCGCCGAAGTCCTGAGCGACTGTCGCGCGTTCCAGAGGTAGGACGAAGCCCGACAGCCAGGTGCGCGCAACGCCGATGGCTGCTCGCGCGAGCGTATGGGAAAGATCGTGTCGTCGATAGACTACGCACGATGCTTTCGTGGAGATGACGATGCGCCGCCTTCGCCTGCTGCTTGCCGCCCTCGCCCTGTGCTCGCTCGCCTTCGCGGCGCGCGCTTCGTCGGGTACCAATTTCAGCGACCAATGGTGGGACCCGACCGAATCGGGTTGGGGCGCATCGGTCCTGCAGCAAGCCGACATCCTGTTCATCGACCTGTTCGTCTACGGTTCCGACGGCCGGCCGACATGGTACACCGCGGCTGCGTATTACCAGCCGCAATCAGGCCGCCTGCTCTTTTCCGGCGACCTCAACGTGACGAGCGGGCCGTGGTTCGGCGCGTTCTTCGATCCGTCGGCCGTGTTCGTGCGCAAGGTCGGCACGCTGCAATTCGACGCGAGCAGCACCGACTTCGCGACGCTTACCTACAGCATCGATGGCGTCATCGTGACCAAATCGATCCAGCGGCAACTCTGGGCGTACGAGGACTTCACCGGCAGCTACTACGGCGGCCTCGTCTACGACCGGTCGCAGTGCGCGAACGCAAGCGACAACGGCCACATCGAGGAATTCGGCGCGTTCACGATCGATCATCCTGCCAACAACACGTTTACGCTGACGCTCACGTCGAATTTCGGAACGTGCACGGTCACCGGCAATTACAGCCAGCTCGGACACGTGGGCACGGTCGACGCGAACTACGCCTGCTCGTACGGCATCAACGGGACAATGACGCTCTACGAGCTCGAACGAACGTCACCCGGCATGACCGGCCGCTTCATCGGCCAGAACAACGACTGCCAGGTATCGGGCACGCTCGGCGGCGTGCAACGCTAGTGTCGGAACAGTCTTCCTCCTACACGACATTGAGGCGATCGCCGCTTGGGGGCGGCCCTTGCCGGACGCGATGATGCGGTCAACAAGGAGGCCGCCGTGGACCGTGATCTCGGAACGATGCTCAGGGAAATCGCACGGGTAAGCGTCAATCAGCAACTGCGCCGCGAAGATGCGGCCAATCACGCCGAAGAAGCGGCAGCGACGCCGGCATCGGCGAAGACGACGTCGACCGGCGCCGTCTGGCGCCGCATCGCCGACCGCGCGAAGCTCGCCGCGTAGTAGACCCGCCGTATATCGGCGACGCGCGGATGTTCGCGCACCGCCCAGTGAAACGTCTGCAGTGTTCGGCGGTCGACGCTCGAGGAGCGTGCCGCAACCTTGGACTCGGCATAACCGATGGCGGTCTGCCCGTTCTACCGCCTCGACCGAACCATCATCGAGCGTCGCAGGCAAAGTCGTAACGCGCAGGCGGCGCCGCCGCCGGTTGCGGCGCCTTGGTGCGCGCACCTCTATTCTCCGGTCAGCAAATTCGTGGCGACCCGCATTGTTGGCGGAGTCGACAAGCTCCGTTGCGCCGGCAACCTTGCGAAGTGCCAGGTCAGCCCGGCGTTGCGCCCCAAGATCTGATCCGCGACTGCGAGGCTAGGCGGCCGTCGGCGTGCCGTCGGGATCAAGGCCAGGCGGCGGCCAGGGGATGCGCACGCGGCATTTCGGACACTGCACGAACGGACCCCTGTCGTCGGTCCAGACGTTCGGCTCGCCGAAGTTGTGCAGGCCAAGCTTCTTCCGGATGACCGTCTTGCAATCCGCAGTCGGGCAAACCATGTCGGCATTCATCAGTTCGCGCTCGCGTTGTTGTTCCTTTCATCATCATGCAAAAACAACGCGTGGCGCGAAACGCTTGGCTTTCGGATTCGGCAGTCAGAATGCGCTTATCGTCTGATGACGACGCGCCGGTTCTTGGCGCGGCCCATCGAGTCGCCGTTGGACGCCGGGGGATCGTCCTTCCCGAAACGTCGAGGCCCCATCCACCGACATCGGCCATCCACGCGGGACGAGTGAACGCTGCGCCCGTTATTTGATCTGCGCGTGGGTCAACGCACGCGGGAAGCCGGCGACTGTCGCCCGTCTGCG
>DATNGN010000067.1:0-3396 GCA_035605875.1 Casimicrobiaceae bacterium | reverse complement strand
GCCGCTGCAGCTCGGCGTGCTGACGCCGCTCACCGGGGCCGGCGGCTTCGACGGCCCGCGCATGGCGAAGGCGATGCAGGCGGTGATCGACGAAGTCAACGCGAACGGCGGCCTGCTCGGACGCAAGGTCGTGCTCGTCGTCGAGGACGGGCAGACGAATCCCGAAGCGGCAGTGCGCGCGGCGCGCAAGCTGATCGATGTGACCAAAGTGCCCGCAATCATGGGCACCTGGGCGTCGGCGGTCACGTCCGCCGTGGCGCCGCTCTGCTGGGAGAGCAAGACGTTCCTCACGACGGTGTCCGGCGCCGATTCGATCACCAGGCTGCCGCATCAGGGCTACCTGATCCGCACGCAGCCGAACAACCATCTGCAGGCGGGCAAGCACGCGGATTTCATCGCGTCGATGGGTGTGGCGCGCTGCTTCATGATGTCCATCCAGGCGCCGTTCGCGGAGCCGACGCAGACGCGCGCGACCGAGGTGCTGAAGGAGAAGGGTTCGCAGATGGTCGGCACGCTGATCTACGACAAGGACAAGACGACGTATCGCTCCGAGGTCGACCAGGCGCTTCGCACCAATCCCGATCTCATCTATCTCAATGGCTATGCGCCGGACGTGACGATCCTCCTGCGCGATCTCTACCGCGCCAGTTATGCAGGCAAGCGTTTCGCGCAGTCGTACGCGGTGACGTCGAAAGTGCTCGAATCTCTCCCGCACCAAGTGACCGAAGGCGTCATCACCGTGCAACCATCGGCGGACGTGACCTCGCCCGCGTACGAGCTCGCGAAGAAGCGCCTCGGCATCGCCGAGCCGGATTCCTACGAAACGCAGGCGACCGACTGGGCGAGCCTCGTGTCGCTCGCGATCGCGAAGGCGAAGCTCGCCACCGGGACCGGCATCCGCGACAACGTGCGCAAGATCTGCCAGGGCGACGGCACGAAGGTGTATAGCGCCGTCGAAGGGCTGAAGCTCCTCGCGCAGGGCAGGGAAATCAACTACGAAGGTGCGAGCGGCCCCTGCGATTTCACCGACATCGGCGACATCGTCGACTGCAAGTTCCGCTACAACAAGGTCGCCGACGGAAAGTTCGTGCTGCTGAAGGTAGCCTGACGCACGTGCCGTCGCTCGCCGACGTCGGCCAGCTGCTCGTGAACGGCGTGATGGCCGGGACGATCCTCGCCGTCCCTGCCATCGGTCTCACCGCGATCTACGCCGTGCTGCGCTTCCCCAATTTTGCGCTCGCGTCGCACGCGACGATCGGCGCGTTCGCAGGCTACGTCGCCAACGCGAGGCTCGGCTGGCCGCTGCTGCCGTCGGTCGCGATCGCGTTCATCGTCGCGGGCGGCGTCGGCGTCATCACCGACGAGACGGTGCTGAAGCGCTTTCGTCCCGCGGGCTACATCACAACCGCGATCGCGTCGATCGCGCTCACGATCGCGCTCGAGAACGTCGTGCGCTTCGTGTTCGGCAATGAGCTGCGCGGCTACGAGCTGCCGATCCAGCGCGACTGGCGCATCGGCGCCATCCGGGTCGGCCCGCAGCAGGTGACGAACCTCGCGATCGCCGGCGTCGCGATGGCGGCGCTCTTCGGCTTCCTCGGCTTCACGCGCATGGGCAAGGCGATGCGCGCGGTTGCCGACAACCCGATGCTCGCCGCGATCAAGGGCATCGACGCCGACACGATCGGCCGCATCGTCAATTTCGTCGGCATGGGCCTCGCGGGCCTCGGCGGCATGCTGATCGGGCTCGACACCACGATCGATCCGCTCACCGGGTTTCGCTCGATCCTCTCGGTATTCGCGGCCGCGGTCGTCGGCGGTCTCGGGAGCATTCCCGGCGCAGTCATCGGCGCGCTCACCGTCGGCATCGGCGAGGAGTTGTGCCTGCTCTTCCTGTCGCCCGATTATCGCAGCGCGGTCGGATTCGTCGCGATCCTCGTCGTGCTGACGCTGCGTCCGCGCGGCATCCTCGGCCAGCGCGCTTACTAGTGCCGGGTAACGGGGCACTCTCATCGAAAACTACCTGATCGCGATGGCCGTCTCCGCAGGCATCTACGCGCTGATGGCGCTCGGCGTCAACGTCGTCTGGGGCTTCGCCGGCATGATCAACCTCGGCCTCGTCGGCTTCTTCGCGGTGGGCGCGTACACGAGCGCACTTCTCACGTTGAAGGCAGGCTGGGCAATCGCCGGCGGCATGGCCGCGGCGACGATCGTCGCGGCGATCGTCGGTGCGATCGTCGCGCTCGTCACGGTGCGCCTGCGCGGTGATTACCTCGCCATCGTCACGCTCGGCTTCGCCGAGACGATCCGCATTGTCGCGAGCAACGCGATCTGGCTTACGAACGGCAGCGACGGGCTCTCCGGCATTCCGGGACCCGGCCGGGGCCTGCTTTCGCCGGAAGCTTTCAACCTCGTCTATCTCGCGATCGTCGGCGTCATCGTCGCGATCGCTTATTTCGTGAACGAGCGGCTGCGCGTGTCGCCGTTCGGACGCGTGCTCCGCGCAATCCGCGACGACGAGCAGGTGGCATCGGTCGCCGGCAAGCACGTCACGCTGTTCAAGGTGAAGGCGTTCGCGATCAGCGCCGCGGCGCTCGGGCTCGCCGGCGCACTGTACGCGCACTACACGTCGTACATCGCGCCGGACATCTTCGTGCCGCTGTTCACGCTCTACATCAAGCTCGCGCTCCTCGCGGGCGGCCTCGGCAACAACCGCGGGGCGATCGTCGGGGCGTTCGCCGTGGTGTTCCTGCTCGAATCGACGCGCTTCGTGATTCCGCTCGTGCCCGGCATCACGCCAGTGCAGGGCGCCGCGATCCGCGAATTCCTGATCGCCGCGCTGCTGATCGTCATGCTGCGCTACAAGCCGCGCGGCCTCGTGCCCGAGACGTCCACGCGGCTACCGGTGCCACCGGTAGCGGAAGGCTACCAGCCGACGGCGTAGCACGGCCGCCGCGGATCGGCGGCGGCCGCGATCACCCCGCTCGCGCGGTCGGCACGCTGCACGCACACGGCGCCGGCACGCCACACGAAATCGGGCCAGTCGACGACGTCGTGACCGCGCGACGCGAGCGCGTCGCGCACCGAAGACGCAACGCGGTTCTCGACGTACAGCAGGCCCGGCGAATAGGCGTGCGGCTCGAACGAATCGGGGAAGCTGTACGACGCGAAGCGCGGCGCCTCGACCGCATGCTGCAGATTCATGCCGAATACCTCGATGTTGAGCAGCACCTGCGCGAGCGCCTGCGCCTGCACGTCGCCGCCGGGCGTGCCGAGCGGCATCGGGCTGCCGTCGGGCAGGAACGCCATGGCGACCATCGGCGTGAGCCGCGGCCGCTTGCCGGGGGCTGCGCACGACGGGTGCGTCGGATCGGCGAAGCTCTGCGAGCCGCGCGACGA
>DATNGN010000066.1:0-23836 GCA_035605875.1 Casimicrobiaceae bacterium | reverse complement strand
CGCCACGCGGCCGCGCGTCGCTACGTGGGCAAGCCTCTCATGCCCGGCGGCTCCAACCACTCAGAAGTCGATCAGGAACGGCGCCGCCATCAGCGCCACGCCGACGAGCACGAGCTTCAACGCGCCGTCGACGAAATACGGATAGACGCAAAGGATCATCCCGGCAATCAGCGGGACGAACTTCGCCTGCCGCTTGCCGTAGATGAAATAGCCCATGCCGATCGCGCCGGTGAAAAGGCCGATGACGAGGCTCGTCGCGTTCATCGAGCGGCGCCCATGGTTCCCCTCACGCGTCGCTGACCCCGAAAGGGCGGTATTGGCACTCGGGGCGGCGCTTCGCGCTCACGTCGGCCGCACCGGCGACGCGGCATCCTTGCCGACGACCGTCGTCCATGCCCGCACTTCCCAGCGCTTGACGAGGCCGTTCCTGACGTACGGATCGGCGTTCGCGAAGCGCTCGGCGGCCGCCGGTGAATCGCCGTCGAACAGCAGCATCGCGCGATCGACGGGATCGGTCAGCGCGCCGCCCAGCACGAGGCCGTCCGCCTGCCAGGCGAGCTTCAGGTGTTCGCTGCGAAACGCGCCGCGGCGCTCGAGATAATCGGGCGCGAGTTCGTAGATCAGCAGGTAGTGCATGCGTGGTCCTCGTCGTGTCGTAAGCGATGGTACGCGAGCAATGGTACGCCGAGGTGCGCCGCGAGTCCGCGCGCGCCTGCCGCCATCACCTGGTCGTGATTCCATGCGAAGAGCGGTGCGAGCAGCGGCGAAAGAGCGTTCATCCAGCGCTTCGTGATCGTCACGATCCAGTCGTATCGAACCCGCGAAGCGTCGCCGTCGCGCGCGAGGCGCCAACGTCCGACGCCCGTTAGCTCACCCGACGCGGTCCCTTCGATATGGTGGGGCCTGTGCGCAGCCGTGGTCGTCATGTCGAACGTGAGGCGATACGGCAGACGGCTCGACCACGTATAGCGCCATACCGCGCCGACGCCGTCCCCATCGCCCGGCGCGATGCACTCGACGAACGTCACGTAGCGCCACCACTGCGGCCATGCCTCAGGCGTCGCCAGGGCATCGAAGACGCGCTCGACCTGCGCACCGATCAACCACACGGTGCTGAGCGAATAGCGCGCAAGATCATTCATCGGGCGGCGCGGCGGCGCGTCGTCGTTGCGGTGCGCTTCGGCGGACGTGCCGCTGGCGCTTGCCGCGCATCGCTGACGCGCGCTTCCCACCACGGCTCGAGCAGATCGGCGATCGACGAGGGCAGGCGCACGCCCGACTGGCGAACCGCCCAGCGAAAGCGGCCGAACGGCGGACGCATGAGTTCGTCCAGCGCGATCAGCGGTTCCGCGAAGAGCGCGTCGAGCCGCAGCTTCACATAGCGCGAGCGAACGCCCGCCTGCGCCTTCTCGTCGAGCCAGTGCACGTCCTCCCACGGCTCGCAAAGCGCATAGCCCGATCCGAAGAGCCCCTTCGGCGGCACGCCGAGACGCACGAAGAACGCGCGCGAGCCGGTCTCGATCCCGCGGTTTCGTCCGCACGCCCATTCGATGTCGACGTGGCCGCGGCGCTCGATCGCACGCCGCTCGCGCGGCATTTCCGGCCAGTTCCACAGCTTCGGGTTCCAGGCGTAGACATGGCTCGCCACCGGTCGCTCTCCGAAAATCGTTTCGCAATGCGTCGCGCGGTGGTAGATTCCGCGCGGGAAAATCGCGCGCCTCGATGCCACCTTCGCTCACGCCGCCACGTCCGCTAACGCTCGCCGTCGTCGCGCTGATCGTCGCCGCCTGCTCGAGCGTGCCGCCGCGAAGCGTAGCGCCGCAAAATCCGCCGCCTGCGAGCGGCAAATATTATCTGGACGATGGCCCCGGCGCGAACCCGCCGGCCGATCTCGACGCGATTCCCGATGCCGTGCCGCGCATCGAGCCGCTTGCCCGGGCGTCGAATCGTCCCTACACGGTCTTCGGCCGCGAGTACGTGCCGGCAACGTCGTTGCGGCCTTATCGCGAGCGCGGCATCGCGTCGTGGTACGGCCGGCGCTTCCACGGGCAGAAGACGTCGGTCGGCGAACCCTACGACATGTACGCGATGACGGCCGCGCATCCGACGCTGCCGTTGCCGTCGTATGCGCGCGTGACGAACATCGCGACCGGCAGGAGCGTCGTCGTCCGCGTCAACGATCGCGGCCCGTTCCTGCACGACCGGATCATCGACCTGTCGTACGCGGCGGCGCAGCGGATCGGCATCGCGGCGCGCGGCAGCGGCGAAGTGGAAGTCGAAGCCATCCTGCCGGGCACGCTCGCGCAGACGGCGCAGGCCGCGCAGCCGCCGCTTCCACCCGTCGCCGCAGCGCCGGCGGTTTCGCCGGTCGCCAGCGCCGCGTCGGTCACGTCGCCGCTACCGCCCGCTTCCGATGCAAACGTCGTGACGACGCCGATTGCGCCGGTGGCCGACGTGCTGCCGGCCGCGTCCTTCGCCGCTGCCGGTGCGCCGCCGGCCGCTGCACCGGCATCGCTCGCGTCGGCGCAGCCGCCTGCCGTCGTGGCCGACGTGGCGCCCGTCGCGCCGATGCGCGGCGGCTACTCCGTGCAACTCGGCGCATTCGTCAACTATACGAACGCTCGAACGTTTCTTGCACACGTGCAGAACCAACTTGCTTCGGCCCGGGTCGAAGCGAGGATTCGACAGGCTGGCGGCTTCTATCGCGTCTACATTGGCCCCTATCCGTCTCGCAGCGAAGCGGAGCAGCAGTCCGCGCACATCACGCAGGCGTTCGGCTTTCCGACCACGGTCGCCGCGCATTGACCCCGCATCGGATGCGAGCAACGCCAGTCTCTCCGCACGTGCATCCGGCCGTCCGGCACGCGCCTCGTTATAATGCGGGTCGCGCGCGATCGTGAGCGCGCGTCGCCCGCGCGGGCGCATCGTCACGCGTTCCCGCGGTTCCGTCGGCTCCTCCCGTTCCACCATCGCTCGATGATCCCGTTGTTTCGTCGCTGGCTCGCCGCTGTCGCGCTTTCGTTCCTGCCACTCGGTGCACAGGTGGCGCACGCGCAACTTTCGATCGAAATCGTCGGCGGCGCCGCCAGCGCGATTCCGATCGCGATCGTTCCGTTCGATGCCGAAGGAACGTGGCCGCTCGCGATCTCGCAGATCGTCGGCGCCGACCTGTCGCGCTCGGGCATGTTCCGCCTCGTCGACACCGCCGGCGTCGTGCCGCGACCCGTCCGCGCTGCGGACGTGCAATACCCGGTGTGGCGCGCACGCAGCGCCGACGCCGTCGTCGTCGGCTCGATGCTGCCGACGCCCGACGGCCGTGCCGACGTCCGCTTCGCGCTCGTCGACGTGGTCAAGCAGACGCCGCTCGTGCAGATGTCGTTCGTCGTGGCGCCGGCGCAGTTTCGCATCACGGCGCACAAGATCGCCGACATCATCTACGAGAAGCTGACCGGCGATCGCGGCGTCTTCTCGACGCGCATCGCGTACATCACGAAGCAGGGCTCGCGCTACCAGTTGCTGGTGGCCGACGCCGACGGCTACGGCCCGCAATCGATCGTGTCGTCGAACGAGCCGCTCCTGTCGCCGCGCTGGTCGCCCGACGGCACGCGGCTCGCGTACGTGTCGTTCGAGAACAAGAAGCCCGTCGTCTACGTGCAGTCGCTCGAAACCGGCGCGCGCCGCGCCGTCGCCAACTTCCGCGGCAGCAATTCGTCGCCCGCGTGGTCGCCCGACGGACGCAAGCTCGCCGTGACGCTGACGAAGGACGGCGGGTCGCAGGTCTACCTGATGAATCCCGACGGCAGCGGCGTGACGCGCGTGATGACGTCGCAGGCGATCGACACCGAGGCGTTCTTCACGCCCGACGGGCAATCGCTGGTGTTCACGTCCGACCGCGGCGGCACGCCGCAGATCTATCGCGCGAGCCTGCTCGGCGGACAGGTCGAGCGGCTCACGTTCGAGGGCAGCTACAACGTGTCGCCGAAGCCGTTGCCCGACGGCAAGGGCCTGGTCTTCGTGCGCCGCGACGGCGGCCGCTTCGAGATCGCGACCCTCGACTACGCCACGCACCAGGTGCAGGTGCTGACGTCGGGACCGAACGACGAAAGTCCGAGCGTTGCCCCGAACGGCAAGCTCGTCATCTATGCGAGCGAAGGTGGAGGCCGCGGGATTCTCGCCGCCGTATCCATCGACGGTCGCGTGAAACAGCGGCTCGTCGCGCCCGCGACCGACGTGCGCGAGCCGGCGTGGGGACCGTTCCCGCGGTCATGAAGCGTAGTCTCTTGGATCGCGCGCTAAGGTCGGGCGCGCTCGACATTCCTTCTGGAGGTGGCATGCGCAATTTACTTTTTGTCGTGATCGTGGCGGCGGCGTTGACCGCTTGCTCGACGACGCCGACGACCGAAGCTCCCGTCGAAGACCATGGCACGTCGGGCGCGACCGCGCCGGGTACCGGCGCGCAGACCGGCGGTGCGCAGGGCAGCGGCGTCAACGGCTCGAACCTCGGTGGCGGCGCAGGCGCCGACGAATTGCGCAATCCCAACAGCATCCTGTCGAAGCGCAGCGTCTACTTCGACTTCGACAGCTTCGTCGTCAAGGACGACTACAAGCCGCTCGTCGAGGCCCATGCGCGCTACCTGCAATCGCATCCGAATGCGCGGATGACCGTGCAAGGCAACACCGACGAGCGCGGCTCGCGCGAATACAACATCGCGCTCGGCCAGAAGCGCGCCGACGCGGTGAAGCGAATGATGACGCTCCTCGGCGCGCGTGACGGCCAGATCGAGACGACGAGCTTCGGCGAGGAGCGGCCGAAGAATCCCGGCCACGACGAATCGGCATGGGCCGAGAATCGCCGCGACGACATCGTCTACGCCGGCGAGTGACTCCCCGCCCTCGTCCCGCGAAGCGGGGTGCGGGGCCACGCGGTCGAGGTTCGCTATGAAGCCATCCGTTCGCGCGGCGCTTGCAGGCGTCGCGTTGCTTTTCACTGCACACGTCGTGCAGGCCGCCATCTTCGACGACGACGAGGCGCGGCGCCGCATCGAGGCGACGAACATCCGGCTCTCGCAACTGGAGCGCCAGGTCGAGGACCGGCTGACCGCGATCGAGCAGCAGGTGAAAGGCGGGGGCCTCGCCGACATCGCCAACCAGTTGCAGGTGCTGCAGTCCGACGTGGCGAAGCTCCGCGGGCAGATCGAGGTCGCCACCTACGAGCTCGAGCAGTCGCAGAAGCGGCAGCGCGACCTGTACGTCGACCTCGATACGCGGCTGCGGAAGCTCGAGTCGGCCGCTTCGACTGCCGAAAAGAGCGAGACGCCGAATGCGGCGAACGCCGCGAACGCCGCGCCGCCGAACGCACCGCCCGAAGCTCCGCCGACGCCTCCGCCGGCGGCGACTGCGTCGCCTCCGGGACCCGTCGCCGCGCTGCCGCCCGCGCGCAATTCGTCGGGCGGCGTCGCCGAGCAGCGCGCCTACGATGCCGCGCTCGACCAGTTCAAGCGTGGCGATTACGCGGGCGCCGTCAACGGCTTCAACGCATTCCTGAAGACGTATCCGCGAAGCGCGCTCGCGTCGTCGGCGCAATACTGGCTCGGCAATGCGCAGTACGCGCGGCGCGACTACAAGGGCTCGATCGCGACGCAGCGGCAGCTGCTGAAGGACTATCCCGACAGCGGCAAGGCACCCGAAGCGCTGCTCAACATCGCATCCGCGCAGGCCGACATGGGTGACGCGACGGCCGCGCGGCGCACGCTCGAGCAGTTGATTCGCGACTACCCGAAGACCGACGCGGCGACGCGGGCGAAGCAGCGGCTCGGCGTGCGCTGACGACGGCGGCGATGTCCTTCGCCGCGCGCATCGTCGCGTGGCAGCGCGCGCACGGCCGCCACGATCTTCCGTGGCAGGCAGGCCGCGACGCGTATCGCGTCTGGCTCTCGGAGGTGATGCTGCAGCAGACGCAGGTCGCCACGGTGCTGCCGTATTTCGCGCGCTTCGTCGGCGAATTTCCGACGGTCGATGCGCTCGCGACCGCGCCGCTGTCGCGCGTGCTCGCGCTGTGGAGCGGCCTCGGCTACTACCGTCGCGCCCATCATCTGCACGCGGCGGCGCGCATCGTCGTCGAGCGCCATGGCGGGCGCTTTCCAGGCGATGCGGCGAGCCTCGCCACCCTTCCCGGCATCGGCCGCTCGACGGCGGCCGCGATCGCCGCGTTCGCAAGCGGCGAGCGCGGCGCGATCCTCGACGGCAACGTGAAGCGCGTGCTCGCGCGGCATCGCGGCATCGACGGCTGGTCCGGGCAGCCGCAGGTGAGCGCGCGGCTGTGGCGCAATGCCGAGGCGCTGCTGCCGGGCGCGGACGACTGCGTGCGCGACCGTGCGGTCGTGAGCGACTACACGCAAGGGATGATGGATCTCGGCGCGACGATTTGCATCCGTGCGAGACCCCGCTGCGACGCGTGTCCGGTCGCTGACGATTGCGTGGCGCATCGCGAATCGCGCGTCGACGCGCTGCCCTCGCCGCGCCCGCGCAAAGCATTGCCGCAACGCGCCGTGATCCTGCTGCTGCTCGAGCGCGACCATGCGTTCCTGTTCGAGCGTCGGCCCGCGGTCGGCATCTGGGGCGGGCTGTGGTCGCTGCCCGAGGTCGGTGTCGACCGCGACGCGGTGAGCGCCGACATCGACGCGACCGTACGCGCCGCCATCCGCGGTCGTTTCGGCATCGCGAACGGACCCTGCGAGCGGCTTTCCTCGTTGATGCACGCGTTCACGCATTTCGCGCTGACGATGCACCCGGTGCGCGTCGTACTCGATGCGCCGTTGCACGCGATGCAACCGGGGGCGCTCGAGTGGCTGACGGCAGACGCGGCGATCGACGCCGGGCTGCCTTCGCCGATTCGCCGCCTGATCCGTTCGCTCGACGTCAAGGCGGAGGCAGCGGCGTAGGCGTCAGCGTCGCACGCTGAGCGCCCAGTCGCGCAAGTCGGGCGGCAAGCGCGCATCGGCGTCGCTCACCGCCTGTCGCAATCGCTCGAGCTCCGCTGCGGCCTCGGCGTCGCGACCGCCACGTCGCAGCGCCCGCATGCGCTCGATCGCTTCCGCGATGCGCGCATCCCGAGGAACCTGCGTGCTGGACACACGCGCTTCGTCCAATCGCTGCGCCGGTGCGGCGCGCGGTGCCTCGCGCGCGGTTGCGGCCGCTTCTGTAGCGGCACGCGGCGCTGCAGGCGCATCGGTCCGTGCACGCGGTGCTGCACTCGCTGCCGTCGATTCCGTCCGGGCAGGTGGCGCTGCAGCCGCTGCCGACGCTTCGTCTCGCGGCGCCGTCGCGGGGAAGGCCGGCGACTCGGCGTGCGGCGAAGAGATGCGCGCGCGCGCCGGCTGCGGTTTCGCCGCCGCGGGCGTTGCGGTATTCGACGGCGCGGACGTCGCGGCACCTTGCCCGGACTCGGGTGCGGCCGCGGGCGGTGTATCGCGTGCGGGTACGGCTTCGGGCGTTTGATGTTCGACAGGATGCAAGCCGATCACCACCGCAGCCACGGTCGCCGCCGCGGCAAGCGGCAGCCACACGCGCCACGGGCTTCGCGCATGGGTGCGGGACGCGCTCGCGACGGCGCGGTGCGCCGCGGCGAGAATCGCCGCGTCGATGTGTGCCGGCGGTGTTTCCGTTGCGCCGTCGCGCAGCATCGCGTCGAGGGCGGGATCGGCTGATTCGCGATCCGGCGTCATGGAACAAGCCTCCGCGCTGCGCGCTCATGGCTCGATTCGCGGTCGCGTGCAGCATTCATACGTGTTCGCCAAGTTCGGGAAAGGCTGCGCGGAGCCGAGCCATTGCATAACGGACGCGGCTTTTCACCGTCTCCACGCCGACGCCGGTCATTTGACCGATCTCGGCGAGCGTGAGTCCGCCTTCCTGATGCAGCAGGAACGCATCGCGCTGCAGCGGCGGCAGCGCCGCGAGCGCCGCACGCACGCGTGCCGACGCCTCGCTCGCGGCCGCGCGCGCGTCGGGCTGGTCGTGCGACGGCGACACGAGTGCGTTCGACGTGATCGCATCGTCGTCGTCGTCCAGCATCACCATTGTCGCCTGTCCGCTCGCGCGCCAGTGATCGACGATCCGATGATGCGCGAGCGTGAAGAGCCAGCTTCCGAAGCGCGCGGTGGGCACGTAGCTCGCGCGCACGCGGATCACGTTCATCCAGATGTCCTGGAACAGTTCGTCCGCAACGCCCGCGTTTGCGCAGTGGCGCAGAACGTAACGATAAAGTGCACCCTTGTGTCGCGCGTACAGGCGATCGAAGGCTGAAGCGTTGCCGGCCGCGTACGCGAGCATCAGCGCTTCATCGGTGTCGGCGTCGACACTTCCGTGCGCCTTTGCAGCGCCTGTAGGTTCCCCCCACGCTCGCGGCATGCTGAACAACGCTCGAGCTTCGCTCTCGCCTGTTCGTCCTCGGGGCGGCCCTTCGGGCTCACGCGCTTCGCTGCCCCCTGAGGGGGCGGAATTCGCGCTTCGAGGCGGCTCTGCAGCGTTCATGGCGCGCCGAGTATGCAAGCGCCCACGCCGCACGGCAATGCGTGCGGCGCGAACGAAGCGCATGGCCGGTTCAGCGTGGCGGCTCCGGCACGAACCGCATCGCGGGAAACGGGTCGGGCGCGCGATCGGCATAACGCGGCTGCGGCAGCACGCCCATCGCGGCCAGGTTTTCGCGACGGTCGTAGCGGATCGCAATCGTCTCCGCCGGCGTGTCGCTGTCGCGGTCGAAGCGCACGCGATAGACGAAAGACGTTTCGGTACGGCCGAATCCGGTGCCGAGTCGCGGTGCCGGCGCCGCATTGGCAGCCATCTCCGCCGTTCGTTCGTCGCGAGCGCCCGATCGGTCCGATTGAGCCGTCGACGGCGCCGCGGCGGGCTCGGCCGCGGCGGAGCGAGGCGTCTTTGTCACCGCGGCACCCTGCGGCCAGACGACGGAAGGCACGCGCTCGCGGAACACGGCGACACCCACGACGCCGACGTCCGCCGGGCGGCCGGTTCGCGCTGCGTAGCTCTTTCCGAGATCCGTGAAGTAGAACGCCGCCGTGCGTTCCAGGCTGCGGCGCCAGCCGGCAATCTCGAAAGTTTCACCTCCGGGGATGACGTAGCCCGACTGATCGGACGACGCGGTCTCGCCGGTGACGACGTTCACGCCGTCGACGCTCGTCACGGCCAGGATGCGCCCGGCGGATCGATTGCGAATCCGGATCGCATACTCGTGACCCGGCGTTCCGATCACGAAACGCTGGCCGTCCTGCGCGTAGACGTCGAGGTTCGTGCCGATCGTCCGATCGAAGACCTCGACGCCGACCAGTGGTGCTGTCGACGAATGGGCGCCCGCGAGCAACGGGAACAGCGAGGCCCAGGCGGCCAGCGCCGCAAGGAGGGCGCCGACACGTGACGCCCCGTTTCGCTGCTTGATGCTCGTCGATCGATGTTCATCGCTCATCGCGGTCCTCTGCCAGTGGAAAGGGACGTCGTCGATGCCATGAACGGCGTGCCGCGCGAAACGGGGTTAAACCGTTCGGCGCGCGACCGCGGGTCTGCCGACAGGGCCGTAAACGTCGCACCGGGTACGCGTGACATAATTTCCGCCATGAACGACACGGCACACTTGGCGGCACTCGTCGCCGGATGCGCATTCGCGCTCGCGTTCGTCTTCGGCGCGGTCGCGCAGCGCGTCAGCTTCTGCACGATGGGCGCGATCTCCGATATCGTGAACTTCGGCGACTGGCAGCGGATGCGCATGTGGATCCTTGCCATCGCAGTCGCGGTCGCGGGCACGGCGGCGTTGCAGGCCTTCGGCATGATCGACACGAGCAAGTCGATCTATACGTCGGCGCATGTCCCATGGCTTTCGCACATCGTCGGCGGTTTCCTGTTCGGCTTCGGCATGACGCTCGCGTCCGGCTGCGGCAGCAAGACGTTGATCCGCGCGGGCGCCGGCAATCTCAAATCACTGATCGTGCTCGTCTTCCTCGCCGCGGCTGCGTACATGACGCTCAAAGGCGCGTTCGCCCCGCTGCGCGTGAATGCGCTCGACACGCTGCGCTTCGACGTCGGCGCGAAGACGTCGGATCTGCCGGCGCTCGCCGTGGCGGCCGGCCTCGGCAACGCGGTTCGGGTCTGGCTGCCGCTGCTCGTGACGGTCGCGCTCGCCGTGTTCGTCTTCGCGAACCGTGAATTCCGCACGTCGCCTTCGCTCGTCATCGGCGGTCTGGTCGTCGGCGCGGTGATCGTCGCCGGCTGGTACGTCTCCGGTCATCTGGGTTATCTCGCCGAGGATCCGCAAACGCTCGAGGAGAAATTCGTCGCGACCAATTCGGGGCGGCTCGAGTCGTACAGCTTCGTCGCACCGACCGCGTATCTGCTCGAGTTACTGCTGCTGTGGACCGATCAATCGCGGATCGTCACGTTCGGCATCGCGGGCGTTCTCGGCATGCTGATCGGCGCTGCCTCGATGGCGCTCGCGACGCGGACGTTTCGCTGGGAAGGATTCGCATCCGTCGAGGATTTGTCGAACCATGTCCTCGGTGGCGTCCTGATGGGCTTCGGTGGCGTGACCGCGCTCGGCTGCACGATAGGCCAGGGATTGACGGGCGTTTCGACGCTCGCCGTCGGCTCGTTCATCGCGTTCGCATCGATCGTCGTCGGTTGTGTGGTTGCGCTCCGCTACCAGATGTGGCGCATCGAGCGCGGCGAAGCGGCGACCACGCGCAAGGCCCAGGCGACGGGCGGCGTTCCCGGCCGTCATCCGTCGCCGGTAGCATGAGCGGCGCGGTTTCAGCGTCATGATCATTTTCGAACTCAGCTGCGCGCACGGCCATCGCTTCGAGGGCTGGTTTGCCTCGGGCGAGGAATTCGCGCGCCAGCAGGAACGCTCGCTCGTCACGTGCCCGATCTGCGACGACGCGCACATCGAGCGCCTGCCGTCGGCGCGGGTCAGCGTGCCGAAAGGCGCTGCGCGCGACAACGCGCCGCCTGCGGAATCGACCGAAGAGCGCAACACGACCGAGAACGCGGCGCTCGGCCTGCCGGCCGAAGCGGTCGCGAAGCTGCGCGAGATCGTGCGCAACACCGAGAACGTGGGCCGCCGCTTCCCCGAGGAAGCGCGCAAGATCCATTACCGCGAAACGCCACCGCGCGCGATTCGCGGACAGGCATCGCGCGACGAAGCGCAGGCGCTGACCGAGGAAGGCATCGAGTTCGCGTCGTTGCCGCCGTTCCTCACGAACGACACGCACTGAGTCTCGCGTCTTCCGACCCTCCGCGGTCGGCCATCTTTACCGGTTCGATTGAAAGCGCGACCCGCCGCGCGCGGCGGCGGATCTCGCTCGTCGCGCATCGCACGGCGTGAAACGCATGCGTCGCCGCGCAATTGCAGACATCGCCCATGGAAGGTCTGCGATGCGGAACGGAGCTTGCTGTCACATATTGCCCGGTACGGAACGCCTTCCGTGGCATTTCCCTTGTACTCATCGGCAATTCGGAACAGGAGTTCATTTATGTTTGCACACAACAAGCGATTGCAATATACGGTGCGCGTCGCACAGACCAATCCGGTGCTCGCCAATCTGATGCTCGAGCAGTTCGGCGGCCCGCAGGGCGAGCTCGCCGCGGCCATGCGCTACTTCACACAGGCGATCGCCGAGGATGATCCGGGTCGTCGTGACATGCTGTTCGACATCGCGACCGAAGAGCTTTCGCATCTCGAAATCATCGGCACGATCGTCTGCATGTTGAACAAGGGCATCAAGGGCGCGGTCGCGGAAGGACTCACCGAGCAGGGCGAGCTGTTTCGCCGGATGAACCAGGGCGGCGACAGTCACGTGACGTCGCTGCTCTACGGAGGCGGCGCGGCGCTCACGAACTCGGGCGGCGTGCCGTGGAGCGCGGCGTACATCGACACGATCGGCGAACCGACCGCCGATCTGCGCTCGAACATTGCCGCCGAAGCGCGGGCGAAGATGATCTACGAGCGGCTCATCAACGTGACCGACGACAGCGGCGTCGCCGAGGCGCTGGGCTTCCTGATGACGCGCGAGGTCGCGCATCAGAAGGCGTTCGAGAAGGCGCTCTATTCGATCGAACCCAATTTCCCGCCGGGCAAGCTGCCGGGTGTGCCCGAATTCCGCAACAAGTATTTCAACATGTCCGTCGGCGAAGGCGACGTGCGCGGACCGTGGAACCAGGGCGAGCAATGGGAATTCGTCGACGGCGAGCAGTCGCTCACGAATGCCGATCCGGGTGGCGACGGCAGCTTCTCCGTGCAGATGACGCCCGATCAGCAGCAGCTCGACGAAAAGGCGAAGCAGCGGCTCGCGTCGGATCTCGAGTCCGATCCGACGACGGGTGCCGATCTTGGTGCCGGACCCGGCGCGGGCGCGATCACCGGCGAATCGGCGGAGAGCGACGACGAGCTGCCCGAGAATCCTGTGGGTGCACGACGCAGCAGCCAGCAGCGCTCGTCTTCGCGCACGACACGCACGCGGCGCTAGGTGGAACGTTCCCCGCGTTTGCTGCGCGCATGTCGGCAGCGCGGGGCGCTCCGGCGCCACTGACGGCGGTCGTCCTCGATGTCCCCGCATCAGCTCGCCGGCACGGTCGCGCCCGAGCAGGCGCGCGGCGAGCTGCGGCGCTTCCTGATCTACCTCGGACCGGCGACGCTCGTCAGCGTCGGCTACATGGATCCCGGAAACTGGGCGAGCGCGCTCGAAGGCGGGGCGCGCTTCGGTCATCGGTTGCTGTGGGTGCTCGTCGTTGCGAACGGCATCGCGCTCCTGATGCAGACGCTCGCCGCGCGCCTCGGTGTCATCGCGCGGCTCGACCTCGCGCAAGCATGCCGGCTCTGTTATCCGCGTCGAGTCGCTTTCGTGCTCTTCGTTCTGTGCGAAATCGCGATCATCGCGTGCGACCTCGCAGAAGTGCTCGGCAGCGCGGTCGCGCTCAATCTGCTGTTTCGGATACCGCTCGTCGTCGGCGCGCTCGTGACGGCGCTGGACGTGGTCGCGCTGCTCGCGCTGCAGCGTGCCGGCATGCGCGGGCTCGAAGCGCTGATCATCGTGCTCGTGCTGACCGTCGGCGGTTGCCTCGCGGTCGAGTGCTGGCTCGCCGGACCGACCTGGCACTCGCTCGGCGATGCATTGTCGCCGAAGCTCGATGCAGCGAGCGTCTACGTTGCGGTAGCAATCCTCGGCGCGACGGTGATGCCGCACAATCTCTACCTGCATTCGTCGCTCGTGCAGACGCGTGCGCCGCCTTCGACATCGAAGGCGCGCCGGCGCGCGCTGCGCTACAACTTCATCGACACGCTCGTCGCGCTGAACGTCGCATTCGTTGTCAATGCGTCGATTCTCGTGCTCGCGGCCGACGTGTTCCATGCGCAAGGCATTGTCGTCACCGATCTGCGTGAGGCGCAGCGACTGCTGAGCCCGTTGCTCGGTACCGCGCTCGCCGGGTTGCTCTTCGCGGTCGCGCTGCTGGCAGCCGGCCAGAGCTCGACGATCACCGGCACGCTGGCCGGCCAGGTGGTGATGCAGGGATTCCTGCGCTTGCCAGGATCGCCGATGCTCGTGCGATTGGTGACGCGAGGGCTCGCCGTGTTTCCAGCGGTCGTGCTGCTGACTATCGTCGGCGATTCCGCCACCGCGACGCTGCTGGTCGGGACGCAGGTCGTGCTGAGCCTGCAGCTTCCGTTCGCGCTGGTGCCGCTCGTCCGCTTCACGGCATCGCATGCGCTGATGGGCGCGTACGCGAATGCACGCATCGTGACGATCGCTGCCTGGATCGCATCGGCGCTCGTCATCGCGTGCAACGGCTGGCTCGTGGTCCAGACGCTCGGCGGTGACCTCGCACCCCTGTGGATGGCTTTCCTGTCGACCATCGGCGTTGCCGCGCTCGCGTTGCTCGTCTATCTGGCGCTCGTGCCGTTGCGTCCGATCGATGCACGAATAAAGACGCCGTCGCGCATTCCAGCGACTCGCGACGAGCGGGCGCCGCAGTGCCAGCCGCTATAATTCGGGCGCCAAAAGGGCCGGAGACGTTTGCGTCGCGCGGGCCCGCCTTCTTCGGGCCGTTAGCTCAGCCTGGTAGAGCAGCGGACTTTTAATCCGTTGGTCGCTGGTTCGAATCCAGCACGGCCTACTTCTGCTGTTCGTAATGTTCGCCCGCCGTGGCGGCGGTGCCTGGCGCAACGACGCGCAGTCGACCCGATTGCAGCATGCCACCGTTTCCTGCCGTAGCTGCATGCGGCGCATTTGACTTTGTCGCACCCGGCAAGTAATGTTCATGCGGGGGTAGCAGGACCCCCGGGTTTCATCCCTCCAAGACGGTGCCCCGTCCAATCCTGCGAGCGTCGTGTGACGGATGCGGGCACCCATCGTGTACTTCGTTCGTCCAGGCGCAACGCGACTTCGTGCTTGGGGTTCGTCATGCGTTATCAACTGAAGCAGATCTATTGCCGTCCCTGGACACTCAGCGGACTGTCGCTGAAGCTTATCGAAAGCCATTACGAGAACAACTACGGCGGCGCGCTGCGACGACTGAATGCCATCACCGAGCAGCTTGAAACGCTGGACTTCGCGACAACGCCGCCCTATGTCATCAACAGCCTGAAACGGGAGGAGCTCACGGCGCTCAACTCGACCCTGCTGCACGAGCTGTATTTCGCGAGCATGGGTGGCGAAGGCAGGGTGACCGACGCGATGTCCCAGGCGCTGATGCGCGACTTCGGGTCGGTGCAGCGTTGGCGTACTCAGTTTTCCGCAATGGGTTATGCGCTGGGTGGCGGGTCGGGCTGGGTGTTGCTGACGTGGGTGCCCAGGGACGGCCGCCTCATCAACCAGTATGCGAGCGAGCACGGCCAGGCGATCGCAGGCGCCGTTCCCGTGCTTGCGCTCGATATGTACGAGCATGCCTACCACATCGACTTCGGCGCGAACGCGTCGGCCTACGTCGATACCTTTCTGCGCAATATCGACTGGAAGGCGGTGGAAGGTCGCTACGAGGACGCGAGCAAGGTCGCGCCGCCGCGGCCGCTCGTGCAGCAGGAGTTCGCCGACGTGCCGGGCGTTGACGTCGAGGACGTGAGAGCCATGCTGGCGGAAGGCAAGCCGCTTCAGCTCATCGACACGCGTCCCAAGCACTTCGTCTCGCGCCAGCAGGACATCGCGGAAGGCGTGATATGGCGCGATCCCGAGCGCGTCGGCGAGTGGATGAGCGAACTTTCCAAAGAGCAGCCGGTGGTGGTGTACTGCGCCTATGGTTTCCACATCGGCTGCCGCACTGCGATCGCCTTGCGCGATGCGGGCTTCGACGCGCGTTACATGAAGGTCGGTCACTCGGGCTGGAAGGCCGTCGGCGCACCGGTGCGCTTGAACCGGTAAGCCTGCGAAGGCGCAGGCGATGGAGCGCAAGCCCCTTTTCTTGTCGCGACACGACGTGGAGCGGCTGCTCAAGCCCGATGTATGCATTGCGGCCGTCGAATCGGCATTTCGTCAATATGCATCAGGGCAGGCCGTCGAACGCGTGGTTGGGTTGCATGGAGCTGACGGCTCGTTTCACGTCAAGGCGGCCCTGCTCATGGGGGAGCGGACCTATTTCGCAGCGAAGGTCAACGCGAACTTCCCGCACAACGGCGAGCAGTTCGGACTACCGACCATTCAGGGCCTCGTGATCTTGCTCGATGGCGCCAATGGCATGCCTTTGGCAATCCTCGACTCGATCTCGATAACCGCGTTGCGCACCGCCGCCGCGACCGCGATCGCGGCGAAGTACCTTGCCCGTGAGAACGCCCGGTCGACGCTGATCTGCGGTTGTGGCGCGCAAGCTGCAGCACAGGCGCGCGCCATCGTTGGTGTACGCAACATCGAGCGCTTGTATGTCTTCGACAAGGTTCACCGCCGTGCCGACGAGTTTGCACGAGGCTACGGTGCCGAACTCGCTATACCGATCATTCCCGTCAGCGAGTTGGCCCGCGCCGTCGCCGAATGCGATGTCGTGATCACCTGCACGACCGCAGATAAGTTCTTCATCGCCCGTGAGATGGTGCGTCCGGGAACATTCATCGCTGCCGTCGGAGCCGATAACGAGCACAAGCAAGAAATAGATCCATCCCTGCTCGCGAATTCGATGGTCGTCACGGACATCACCGAGCAGGCGTGCGCGATCGGCGACTCACGCCATGCCATCGAGGGTCACTACATGTCGCGTGACGCGATTCACGCGGAGCTGGGTGAAATCGTGTCGGGAAAGAAACCGGCCCGAACCGATGAGGAACAGATTATCGTCTTCGACTCCACGGGAACCGGTCTCGAGGACGTCGCTGCCGCGGCCGCCGCATATCGCCTCGCCCGTAACGAGGAAGTCACGCTGCCCTCGGAGAACCACGATGACTGACGCCGGCTACTCGTTGGCGGCAATGGCGCGCTATTTCCTGAAGCTCGGCACCATCGGTTTCGGTGGCCCGGTTGCACTGGTCGGATACATGTATCGCGATCTGGTCGAATCACGCCGCTGGATCAGCGAGGAGGATTACAAGGAAGGGCTGACGTTGGCGCAACTCATGCCGGGGCCGCTCGCCGCGCAGCTCGCGATGTATCTCGGTTACGTGCACTATCGAGTTCCTGGGGCGACGGTCGTCGGTGGCGCATTCGTGCTGCCGTCGTTCGTCATGGTCGTCGCGATCGGCTTTGCATACGTACGCTTCGGCGGCCTGCCCTGGATGCAGGCAGTCTTTTACGGCGTCGGTGCCGCTGTCATCGGCATTATCGCGATCAGCGCCTGCAAGCTCACGACCAGGAACGTCGGCCGCGATCGCCTGCTCTGGTTGATCTTCCTGTTGACGGCGGGATTCACCGTCTGGACGCAGTCCGAGAGCATTTGGCTCTTCCTGGGTGGTGGTGTATTGGTCTCGTTGATTCGAGCACCTCCCAAGCGGTGGTTCGGGAAGAGCATCGCCCCGGCGCTCGCCGCCGTCGATTTGCATGGAGGTCCGGCAGCGTCGATGCTCGGCAATGTCGACTGGTCGCTCCTCGCGCAGATTGGCGTCTTCTTTGCCAAAGCCGGTGCGTTCGTATTCGGAAGCGGCCTCGCCATCGTGCCGTTCCTCTACGCCGGTGTGGTCCACGATCATCCTTGGCTGACCGAACGGCAATTCGTCGATGCCGTCGCGGTCGCAATGCTGACTCCGGGGCCCGTCGTCATCACGGTCGGCTTCATCGGGTACCTGGTCGCCGGCCTGCCGGGCGCATGCGTGGCTGCGCTCGGCACCTTCCTGCCGTGTTATCTCTTCACGATCCTGCCGGCACCCTATTTCAAGAAGTACGGCAAGCGACCCGCGCTCGTAGCCTTCGTCGATGGGGTGACCGCGGCGGCGATTGGCGCGATCACGGGTGCCGTGATCGTTCTTGCCGAGCGCTCGATCGTCGATGTCGTCACCGCTTTGATCGCATTGGTTACTGTCGGTGTCGTCTGGCGATTCAAGAAGGTGCCGGAACCCGTCATCGTCGCTGTGGCTGCGGTGATTGGATTGCTCGCGTTTTCTGTACTGCACCGATGAGCGTTCCGATGATTCGTGAAACCGTCTGGCTTTTCACCTTGGGAGTGGCCGTGGCCATGTCTGGAACGCCTCTTCACGCTGCCGACGTGCAGAGAGCCGCACCGCTCGAGCTCGTGCAAACGATCCGCCTTGCCGACGTTCGTGGGCGCATCGACCACCTCGCCGTCGATAACGAGGGCGAGCGCCTTTTCGTCGCTGCGCTCGGTAACGATAGCGTCGAAGTGGTCGATCTGCATGCGGGAATCGGCATCGCTCGAATCACCGGTCTGCGCGAGCCGCAGGGGATTGGGTACGTGGCAGGCGCGAACCGGCTTCTCGTTGCCAACGCCGGTGGCGGCGTGGACCTGTTCGAAGCGTCGACGCTGCGGCATGTGTCGCAAATCGAAGGACTGGACGACGCGGACAACGTCCGCCTCGAAACCGCAACGGGAAACGCCTACGTCGGCTACGGCCACGCCTTGGCGGCGATCGACCTCGCAACCGGAAAACTGCTCGAAACCATCCGCCTCGCAGGACATCCCGAGTCCTTCCAACTCGAATCAGCAGGGACACGGATTTTTGTCAACGTGCCGACGGCCTCGCAGATTGCCGTCGTCGATCGGTCGAACAAGGCGGTTGTCGGAACATGGAAGATCGGGGACAAGCAGGCGAACTTTCCGATGGCGCTCGACGAAGTCAATGGTCGCCTCTTCGTCGCAACGCGCAAGCCGGCGTCGCTGCTGGTGTTCGATGCGCAAAGCGGGGCGCGGAAGGCCGATCTCCCGATCGGCGGTGACGCTGACGATCTCTTCTACGACGCCAAGCGCAAGCGTCTCTACGTGATATGCGGCGCAGGCGTCGTCGACGTCGTCGAGCAGAAAGACGCCGACCATTACGAGCGCGCGGCGGAGATCCATACGATGCGGGGTGCACGCACCGGGCTCTTCGTGCCGGCGCGCGATGCGCTGTTCGTGGCGGTGCCGAGCCAGGCGGGCGCTCCCGCGGAGATCCGGGTCTTCGCAACCCGTTAGGAAAATGTCGCCAGTCTCCGCGGTTCACTACACGCGATGCAGAAGAATTGCGGCGCGCACGATTCCCTCCAGCCCGCTCGCCGCGCTCGCGGATCAATAAAACAAGCCGTGCGCGCCGCAGATGGAAACGAACACGGCGACGATCGACAACGCCAATAGAAGTCGGTGCAAGGCCAATACTCGGCCGAGCGCCCTGCGTGGATTACCTGCGGCCCGCTGCCCGATCTGGCGGTGCGACGCGATCGGCTCGACCGCGAACAGCAGCACCGCGAACAACAGCCACACGCCGATCATCACGTGCATCCACCAGAACGCGGCCTGCGTGAACCGATTCCACATTCGATACGCGTAGAGCATGTACAGGCCGCTCAGCAGGACGACCGCGACGCAGGCACGCGCCTGGGCACCGAAGCGCCGTTCGATCGCACGAAACTCTTCGATCCAGGTATCCGGCCGTTCGTGCTGCAACCGCGGCAGCAGAACAGTCGTGACGAACCAGACGCCCCCGATCCATACGACGACGGCAACGACGTGCAGGCCGCGCGCGACGATTCCCCAGTCCACGATCGTCCGGCGTCGTCAAGGCCGGAAAGCAGGCCGCATGCTCATGCTCGGGACGCGGATCCCGGCTCCCGACGCCGACCTGCGGCGCCTTTGGCTCCGGTCGTGGCCGCGGGGGTGCGCTTTCGCCTCTGCGTGAGTTTGCGGCTCGCGGGCATTCGCACCAGAAGCACGGGAACAGTTGCATCGCGCAGCACCGCTTCGGCATTGCTGACGATCGGTACGTCGACGGCGCGGGCGGCTGACTGCGCCTTTGCAAGGATCTCCTCGCCGTTCTTGCGCAACGAATCGTACAGCGTGTCGACGTAACTCGGTGGCAAATAGCCGGGGTCGAGGTTGATCGTCATTGCGACATCGTCGATTACGTGCAAGGCAACGAGGCTCGCATGCTGATCCTTCGCGAGCTGAAGCGCCGACGCGAAACCCGCGTTGGACGCGGGACTGCCGTCGAGTGCGACGAGAATGCGCTTGAACATCACGGTCCTCGGGAATCGAAAGCGGCGACGCGGGATGTTCTTCGCCGCAGGTTCTCATTTGAACACGCAAGCACGCGGCGTGCATTGACCTGCATCAACGAGCCGTGAAGCCGGCTCCTGGCGAAGCCCCCGTGACGAACGAGACGTCGCCGCCGGTATTTCGTTTCGTTTGTTTCACGGCCCGCTCGAAGCGCGACCCGGGTGTCTCTGATCGCAGGCGTTCCTGCTTACGGACGACGCGTCGCGCCGGATAACGAGTTGTTCTTGGGATCGTGGATAGTTTTCGTTTGTGAAGCGGATCGGCCGCCTGCCGGACCACGCCGAACACCGCGACGCAGCGAGGCGGCGTAAAATCGGCGCCCCCGCGCAAGATCGCCCCAACCGGACATCAGCGGGACGTCGGCGCAATGGGCATCGTCAACCGTCATCGCTCGCATGCTTCGAGCAACGGCGCCACGCCTTCGGGCGGCTCGTCGCCCGCGCTCGTCCGCAAGGCCGCTCCGTCGAGCCGCGAGGAAGCGAGGCAGCGGCTTCGCCTGAACCGCTTCCTGCTTGCCAGCGCTTTTTCCGTCGTCTACCTGCTCGTGCTGGCCCTCTTCAGCCTGCAGGGCAAGGTCGACACGGCGACGCTCGCCGAGGCCTGGACGATCGTCGCGATATTCATTGTCACGTTCTTCGGCATTTTCCGGCTCGGTTTCAACTTGCGCTTCGCCGACCCGAGCCTCACCGCGTTCCAGGTCCTCGCGGCCGTGTTCACGATGCTGTTCGTCGTCTACCGCGCGCCGGAAACGCGGCTCGTGTTCGCGACGTTCCTGTTCGTCGCCCTGATGTTCGGGATGCTGCGCTCGAGCGCGACGCAGCTCACGATTCTCGGCGTCGTCTCGCTCGGATCGTTTGCGATCGTCGCACTCGTCCGCTATGCCGACACAGGCGATACGGAAATGCTGCGCATCGACCTGCTGCAGCTTTGCGTGACGGCCCTGGCATTGCCTTGGTTCCTGTTCCTCGGCACACGTGTGAAGCGGCTCAAGGAAGCCGATCGCCGCAAGGACGAGTTTCTGGCAACGCTTGCGCACGAGCTGCGCAATCCGCTCGCGCCGATCCGGATGGGGATCCATATCCTGCGCCGGACGCGCGCCGACTCGCACGCGCAATCGGTGCTTCCGATGATGGAGCGCCAGGTGCAGCACCTCACGCGCCTGCTCGACGATCTGCTCGACGTGAGTCGCATCACGCAAGGCAAGGTCACGCTGCGCGTGGAACGCGTCGATCTTCGCCATGTGGCGCAGGCCGCCGTCGAAGCGAGCCGTCCGGCGATCAGGGAGGAGCGTCACGACCTCACCGTCTCGCTGCCGGGTGAACCGCTGTGGGTCGACGGGGATCCGGTCCGGCTGGCGCAGGTGCTGTCCAACCTCCTCAACAATGCAGCCAAGTACACGCCCGAGGGCGGCCGCATCGCGTTGAAGGCCGAACGGATCGGCGACGACGTCGAGCTGTGCGTCAGCGACAACGGCTATGGCATCCCGCGCGAGCGGCTGGAATCCATATTCGACATGTTCACGCAGCTCGACAGCCCTGTCGCCAAGTCGGGCGGCGGGCTTGGCATCGGTCTCTCGCTCGCGAAGGGGCTCGTCGCACTGCACCGCGGCACCATCGAGGCGCGCAGCGAAGGACCGGGCCGCGGCAGCGATTTCCACGTGCGGCTGCCCGCGGGACCGAGCCGGGCGGACGACCCGCCCACGGTCGCCAACGAGCCGATCATCGAGGCGAAGTCCAAGGTATTGATCGTCGACGACAACCGCGACGTGACGGCCAGCCTCGCGATGTTCCTGCAACTGATGGGCCACGACGTGCGCGTCGCGAACGACGGTGAAAGGGCGGTCCAGCTCGCCGAGGAATTCCGGCCGCACACGATCTTCCTCGACCTCGGCATGCCGGGCATCAACGGGTACGAAGCGTGTCGTCGCATTCGGGACGCGACATGGGGCAAGCAGATGCGCGTGATCGCGATCACCGGTTGGGGACAGGACGAGGACCGGCGCAAATCCGCGATCGCCGGCTTCGACCTGCATCTCGTCAAACCGGTCAATCCGGAAATGCTCGGGCAGTTGTTGCGCGAGCCGGGACGCGCCGCGTAGAAGAACTTGGCGAACGCCAACTATCCGGCCGCGACGAACGCGCGGCTCTTGAGCGCCACGTCGAGAAACGCGGTCGCGAGCGGCGACAGGTCGCGATCGGCCGCGGTGATGAAGCACCACGGACGCGGACGCGGCGTGAAGGGCGTGCGCACGATCTGCATGGCACCCGCGCGCACGACAGCCTCGATGGCGTCGCGCGGCAACAGCGATACGCCGACGCCCTTGGCGACGCAGCGCACGATGGCTGCCGCCGATGCAATCGTTCGTGTCGGCGGCGAAATCGCATACTCGGCGAGGAATTCCTCGGTGGCGGTCCGCGTCCCGGAGCCCGGCTCGCGTATGAGCCAGAGCGATTTCGCGAGCGCCGCCTTGTCGTAGCGACGCGACGCTGCCGCGGCGACGACGTATTCGTTGCGGCGGATCGCGAGAAGCTGCAGCGTCGCGCGCTTGGGCGGCACTTCGGCGAACGCGATGTCGGCCTTGCGCTCCTCGATCAGCGCCCACAGCGCGTCGCGTCGCACCACCTCGAGCTCGACCGGCGCATCCACGGCGTGAACCATGAATCGCGCGAGCAGGTCGCCGAGAAACGCGTCGCACGCCGCGGCCACCGCCGCAATGCGCAGCGGCGGCCCGACTGCCTGCATCGCCGCTTTCGCCGACGCGATCGCGCCGGCCGACAGTGCGACCAGGCGGCGCGCATCGCTTGCGAACGACGCTCCGGCGGCGGTGAGCTTCACGCCGCGACCGTCGCGCATGAAAAGCCGCGCCCCGACGGCATGCTGCAGCGAGGTGAGCGACGACGAAACCGCTGCGGGCGTCACGCCGAGCACGTCGGCGGCCGAGCGGAGCGAGCCGTGATCGACCACGGCGAGGAATGCGCGGAGTTGCGCCGGCAGGAAAGACAAGCAGGACCTTGATGATTCGCGGTTTCGGCTGGATTGATTTTAACGGTCCGCGCGGGGATAGTGATCGCGACAGCGATCCTCCGCCATGAAGTCGCCGCCTCTTCGCGCCGCCCACGCGGCCGGCAACGAGCCGCCGCCGGTCCCGGGTTCGGCGTCGTATCTGTCGATCCTCGAATGCGCGCAGTGCGGCAGCACGCACTCTCCGCACGCGCTGCACGGCCTCTGCACGTGCGGAGCACCGCTTCTCTGTCGCTACGATCTCGACGCACTGCGGCACAACGTGCGACGCGAGGACCTCCGCGGACGTGAGGCCACGCTGTGGCGCTATCGCGAGCTCCTGCCGGTGCAGGACGTTGCGCAGGCGGTCACGCTCGGCGAAGGATTCACGCCGCTTCTGCCCCTGCAGTGGGGCGCACGCCACGGCATGCGTGCGCTGCGCGTGAAGGACGAGGGACGCAATCCGACCGGCACCTTCAAGGCGCGCGGCGCCGCGGTCGGCGTCACCCGCCTGCGCGAACTCGGCGTGCGGCGCGTCGTCGTGTCGAGCTCAGGCAACGCAGGCGACGCGTGGGCGGCCTACTGCCGCCGCGCCGGCATCGACGCGACGATCTTTCTTCCCGATGACGCGCCGGCAACGACGCTCGTCGAAGCCGCGTTGTCCGGACAGCGCGTGCACACGTTCGGCGGCCACAATTCGCGCGGCGGCCGCCTCGCGAACGCCTTCGCCGCCTCCCGCGACGCGTTCTGCGCCAATACGTTTCAGGAGCCGTATCGCCTCGAGGGCAAGAAGACGATGGGCCTCGAGATCGCCGAGCAGCTCGGCTGGCGGATGCCCGACGTGGTCGTCTATCCAATGGGCGGCGGCGTCGGCCTGATCGGGATCTGGAAGGGCTTCGCCGAACTGCTCGAGCTTGGCTGGGTGCAAGGCACGATGCCGCGCTTCGTCGTCACGCAATACGACGGCTGCGCGCCGATCGTCGAGGCGTTCGCGTCGAAGCGCACGCGCTGCGTGCCATGGGGCGGAATCTCGACGTTGCCAGGGGGCCTTCGCGCATCCAAGCCGATTGCCGATTTCCTGGCGCTGCGCATCCTTCGCGAGACGAATGGCGCAGCCATCGCCGTCAACGATGACGCCGCGCTCGCGACCGTACGCGAGGTGATG
>DATNGN010000065.1:0-13616 GCA_035605875.1 Casimicrobiaceae bacterium | reverse complement strand
GCTCAAGCCCAACTCGGGCGCAACGTTCCTCGTTCCCGGCGGCGGCGAAGTGCAGCTCTACGGACACTTCGACGTGTCGTTCGACTACGCAACCAAGGGCCTCAAGAGCGACTACGGCGTCAACGGCGGCATGCCCGTCGGCAAGGTAGGCTGGGAACCCGCGATCTCGTCGAATCTGTCGAACGTGGGCGTCAAGGGCCATCATCCAATCCGGCCTGATCTCGCGTTCATCTGGCAACTGGAAGCCGGCATCGACATCTCGGCGACGCCAGGGATCAAGGAATCGACGTCGAACGAGAGCTTCGCCGTCAACGGTGCGCTCTTCTCGCGCAACAGCTTCCTCGGCTTCACCGGCCCTGAGTGGGGCGCGGCGAAGATCGGCAAGAACGAGACGCCGTACAAGACATCGACGGACCGGCTGAACCCGTTCTCGGGCGAGCTCGGGGATTATCGGGTGATCATGGGTAACACCGGCGGCGACAACCGCGTCGAATTCGGTCTGCGCGCGTCGCACGCGATCTGGTACGAGTCGCCGAACTGGAGCGGCTTCTCGTTCAACGCGATGTACGCACCGGGGCAGAATCGCGACGACACGAGCAGCATCGTGCCGGCTGCCGAGCCCGATTGCTCCGGCGGCAACATCCCGGGCAGCGGCGCGACGCCGCCGACCTGTAACGATGGGTCGTTCGGCGACGTCTGGAGCTTCAGCGGGATCTACGCGAAGGGTCCGCTGTACGCGACGATCGCCTACGAGCGGCACAAGAACGTGAACCGCACGAGCGATCTCGACAACCAGGACCCGCGCGACATCGCCGACGAGAGCGCGTTCAAGGTCGGTGCGCAATACAAGTTCCCGACGCGCACCACCGTCAACATCGTCTGGGAAAAGACGATGCGCTCGCTTCCGTCGGACCTCGAGTTCCAGAACGAGCGTGAGCGTCCGAACGCGTGGTGGCTTGCGTTTACGCAAGTTCTCTCCGAGAAGGACAACGTGAGCTTCGGCTGGGCGCACGCCAACAAGTCCAAGGGCTTCCTCGGCGTGCACAACACGCCCGACGACCAGCTCACCGGCGACAACGCGGCCAACATGTACACGATCAACTGGCGGCACATCATCGACAAGCACCTTTCCGTCTACGCGGATTGGGCGATGACGGTGAATCACGCCGATGCCCACTATGATCTGGGCGCCGGCGGGCACGGCGTCACCGTCGATTGTCACGATTCGACGCCGACCACGGCGCTCGACTTGACGTCGGGCAACATCGTGAACACCGGACCGCATTGCTTCTCGGGTGGACGCGTACAAGGCGTGTCCGCCGGCGTCGATTACCGGTTCTGATGCCGATCGCCGTCCAATGGTCCGTTTTCGCGCTCGACGGGTGCGACGTTGTGCGTAGCGCCGCTATACTGCGCCCGACCCGCGTCGCGACTCGTTCGACGTTCCGGCTCTCCTCGCCGCGCGCCTGACCTCCCCCGGGGGTGCGCGGTGGTTGTGGGCACGTGTGGCGGCGGCGGTGAAATTCCGTCGCCGCCGCGGCGGCCCCTGGTGCTCGCGATGCGCGTTGGAGAGGACGCCGTTTGCGAATTCTCGTCGTCGAAGACGATCCGCTGCTTGCCGAAAGCCTGATCCGCGCACTGCAGCAGCAGGGCTATGGCGTCGGACATGCGCGGCGCGGGAACGATGCCGACGCGCTGCTTCGCGCGCATCGTTACGACCTGCTGCTGCTCGACATCGGCCTGCCCGACGTCGACGGCTTCGAGGTGCTGCGGCGCCTGCGCGCACGTGGCGACGCAATGCCGGTGCTCGTGGTGACGGCGCGCGAGGAGGTCGACGAGCGCGTGCACGGCCTCGACCTCGGCGCCGACGATTACCTGACCAAGCCGTTCTCGCTGTCCGAACTCGAGGCGCGCGTGCGCGCGCTTCTTCGCCGCGCCAAGCCGACGCTCGCGTCGCGCATCGTCGTCGGCGGCCTCACCGTCGATCCCGCCGCGCGCCGGGCCCGGATCGGCGGCCAGCCCGTCGATCTCACCGCCCGCGAGTGGGCGCTGCTCGACCTCTTCCTCGCGCGGCCCGGCCAGGCGCTGTCGAAGCTCACGATCGCCCACACCGTCTCCGATGGCGCATCGTCCATCACGCCGAACACCGTCGAAGTCTATGTGTCGCGGCTTCGCGCAAAGCTCGAGCCCGCCGGCATCGTCATCCGCACCGTGCGCGGCTTTGGCTACCTTTGGGAGCAACCCGATCATGCACAGCGACGCTGACGTCGGCAGCATCCAGGCGCGGCTGCTTCGCGCGTTGATGCTGTCGCTTTCAGGATTGTTGATCCTCTGCGGATTCGTCACGTGGTTCGTCGCCTCGCGCGTCGCGAACGATGCCTACGATCACGCGCTGCTCGATCCGGTGATGGACATCGTGCAGAACGTGCGGCAGGGATCCGAAGGCCCGACGCTCACGCTGTCGCCGCGCGAGCAGGAGGCGCTGCTGTTCGACGGATCGGACCGCGTCTTCTTCCAGGTGCGCGACCGTCAGGGGCGCTGGTTCGCGGGCGGCGCGCGCGATCTGCCGAGGCCACCCGAGCGGCTGGTTCCCCGCGTTCCGCAGTTCTACAACGCGAGCGTCGCCGACAGCGCCGTGCGCATCGCGTCGATGATGACCGACGATGGCTTCGAAGTGTACGTCGCCGAGACGACGAACAAGCGCGACCGGCTCGTCTGGGAAGTGATCCTCACCGGACTCCTGCCGGCGCTCGTCGTGATCGCCGCCGCGGTCGGGCTCGTATGGTTCGGCGTGAGCCATGGTCTTTCACCGCTGCGCAAGCTGCGCAACGAGCTTTCGCAGCGATCGCCGAACGACCTGCGTGCAGTCGACGTCGCGCAGGCGCCGTCCGAAGTGCGGCCGGCGATCGTCGCGCTCAACCGGCTGTTTCAGCGCATTCGCGAAACGAGCGAATCGCAGCGGCGGTTCCTGGCCGACGCCGCGCACCAATTGCGAACGCCGCTCGCCGGCCTGCAGATGCAACTCGAGCTCGAGCTTCGCGCATCGGAATCCGAATCGTTGCGTGGAACGCTCGCGAAGATGCGCGACGCGGTCCTGCGCACCGGGCGACTCACGAATCGGCTTCTCGCGCTCGCGCGCGCCGAGCAGGCGCTGCCCGACGCGCGACAATTCGGCGTCGTCGACCTGAGCGTGATGGCGGAGCGTGTCGGGGCGCAGTGGATCGGCCCGGCAATCCATCGGAACATCGACTTCGGCTTCGATCTTGCGCCCGCGCGCGTCGACGGCGACGACGCGCTCCTCACCGAGATGCTCGACAACCTGATCGATAACGCGCTTCGCTACACGCCGCCGGGAGGCGCGGTGACGGTACGCTGCGGCGTCGACGATCGGGGCGCGTTCTTCGGTGTCGAAGACAACGGAATCGGCATCGCCGAAGCCGAGCGGACGAAGGTCTTCGAGCGCTTCTACCGCGGCGCCGGCGCGACCGGCGACGGTTGCGGCCTGGGCCTTGCGATCGTGAAGGAGGCCGCGGAGCGCCACGACGCGACCGTCGCGATCGCGGTGCCGTCGAGCGGCGTCGGCACGTTCGTGCGCGTCTCGTTCAGGAGAATCACTGGCGCAGGCGCCACGGACGCGACGTCGCGTCCGCCGATCAAGACTGCGCGCGCGCTGGCGGCCGTTCGGAGCGCTTGATGCGTGTGCGGCAAGACGCGGCGCAATGTCGGTTCTAACGCGTCGTTGGCGGCCGCAGTCCGCCCTCGACGAGGATTTCGTCGGGAATCGTCCCCTTCACGTCCCTGATGAGGCCGACGCCCTGCATCGCGCGCAGGATCGCGTACGTGATGTCGATCTCGTACCAGGCGAATCCCGCGCGCGCGGCGGCGGCGAAGCGGTGATGGTTGTTGTGGAATCCGGCGCCGAGCGTCAGCAGCGCGAGCGCCGGCCGGTTGACGGAGCGATCGGCCACGTCGTAGCGGCGATAACCGCCCGGAAGTCGCGGCAGATGCGCGAACGTGTTGATCAACGACGTCGCGTGCAGCACGAGAAAGCACGGCACGTAGAAGCCCCACAGGAGGCCCGTTGCACCGTCGACCCCTGCGCCCAGAAGCCCGTAATGACAGATGACAAACAGCAGCAGTGCACCCGCATAGAACGGAAACCAGTAATGCCGGTCGAGCCAGCGCAGCTCCGGATACCTGGCAAAGTCGGCGATCGCATCGAGGTCGCACGCGGCGTGTTGCGGACGCCGAAACCAGCCGACGTAGGACTCGAAGAACGAGTGGCTCACCGGCGAATGCGGATCGAGCCGGGTCTCGACGTGCCGGTGATGCTCGCGGTGCTTGCTGCCCCACCAGAGGCTGCCCCGCTGTCCCGCCTGCGCGGCAAGCAGCGCCAGCAGCAACTGCACGATCCGGCTCGCCTTGTACGATCGGTGCGAGAAGTATCGATGATTGATGCCCTCGATCGCGAACATCCGGATGCAAAAGCTCGCGAGCGCGAGCGCGAAGAGCGACCTGTCGAGCGGCACGAACACGATCGCGACGAGCGCGCCCAGATGCCGCTCGAGCACTCTGACCGTCGAGAACCACGGAGCTTCGCCCGGACGGATTCCATAGACGGCGGTGGTCGCGCTCATGATGCGCGGACGATTATGCAGTAAACGCCGCGCGGCCGCTTGGCGGCGCCGGGCGTGCACGCCAGCCGGCCGGCAGCCGGCGATTCCGTTATCCTTGCCGACTCACGACCCCAAGGAGTGCCATGCCCAACATCGGCGCAGTGCTGAAACAGGAGATTGCCCGCCTCTCGCGACGCGAGATCCGCGGCGAGGTCGAAGCGACCCGGAAGGCGTCGGCGCAATACCGGCGCCACATTGCGGCGCTCCGCCGCCAGGTCGCGACGCTCGAGCGTCAGGTTGCGCTGCTGTCGCGCCGCGTCGCCAACGGATCCGCGGCAGCGCCGGCGACCGACCAGACGCGCAAGTTCCGTTTTGTCGCGAAGGGTCTCAAGTCGCAACGCGCGCGACTCGGTCTTTCGGCAGGTGAGTTCGCGAAGCTCGTCGGCGTGAGTGCGCAGTCGATCTACAACTGGGAGCACGGACACGCGAGCCCGCGGCCAGCGCAAGTGCAGGCCATCGCACGCCTGCGCAGCATCGGCAAGCGAGAAGCGCGATCACGCCTGGGCGATACGCCCAGGAAGAGCCGCAAGCGGACGCGATCGAAGTGAGGGTCGAGCGCCCGACGCCGCAGCAGACGCTGCGGCGTCGCGGCGATCCGGATTACTTGTAGGTGTTGCTGGACTGAGCGGAAGCGCCGTGGCTCGAGCTGCTTTGCGAGCCCTGACTCGACATCGACCCCTGGCCCTGCGCGCTCTGGCCTGACGTCGAACTCGGATTCGACGACGAGCTCTGGCTCGACGCCGCGCCCTGATTCTGCTCGACACCGAGCGCCGACAGCGTCTGTTCGTCGAGGTTGCCGGTCTGCGGCAATCCCTGCTTCTGCTGGAACTGGCGCAGCGCGTTCTCGGTGTTCGGTCCCATCTGGCCGTCGACAGTGCCCACGTCGAAGCCCTTGTCCTTCAGCGCCTGTTGCGCCGAGCGAACCTCGGTCGGATTGCCCTGTTCGCTCGACCCGCCCTGCGACATACTCGACGAATTGCCCATTTGCGACGCGCCGGCCTGATTCGTCGACTGCTCGCTCTTCTGCGTCGATTGCGGCGACGTCTGCCGCGTCGTCATCTGGTCGTTCGACGACGGATTCGTCGTACTGCCGGCCGTCGTATTGCCGGCCGCCGCCGCGACGCCGGCGAACGACAACGCAGCGACTGCTACTGCGATCTTGTGAAGTCTCATTTGAACATCCTTTCCATCTCGTTTGCGGTCGACGACATGCCGCACCGCGCCTGTGTCGCAATGCGCGCCTTCGCGCTTGCACCGTGATACAGGTGCAAGTGACGTGCCGCGCAGCGCGTGCGGCGATGCACGCGCAAAGCGCGTCCACACGCCGTTTCCGCGCCTCCCCACATGCGGCATCGTTTCGTCGTTGCAATCGTTACAACTGACGATGCCTTGCACGAGCGAGGCGTCAGGCAGATTCGTACATCGCATTCGCGTGGCGGAACGCGCGATTGTTGTTCGCATCAGTAGCGATGACATCGCCGCGTTGCCCGTCAGCCATCGGCCAGGCTTCCCGATGCGGGCGCGATGCGCGATGGCAGCGAAGCGCGTGGCCGACGCTCGACGCACTGCACGCCGCCGTGCGCGGGCTCGTCGCGCGATGAGTCAGAGGGTCGGCTTGTTCTCGTGCGCGTACGTCTTTTCGACGCGCTCCTGATCCTGGATGCAGCGCTCGGCCGTCGGATAGGCGCGAAGCCGCTCGAAGCCGATTTCGGTCCCGCAATCGATGCAGAAGCCGTAGGTGCCGTCGCGCATGCGCGCCCTCGCCGCCTCGATCGCCTGCAGCTCCTCGGCGTGGCGGTGCGTCATCCTGAAATTGAGATCGGCCTCGGCGCTCGCGATCGACTGATCGCCGCTGTCGCCGGGCAGCGCGCCCGTGAGCGTGCCGTATTCGCGATGCCCAGGCTCGGCGAGCTCGTCGTGCACGTCGGTCGACAGCGTCTTCTCACGCTCGTCGAGCCGGCGGCCGAGTTCGGCCAGTTCCTTCTTCGTCAGCGCCATGTGCATCCTCCCCGACTTTGGTCAGGCCGAGGGGGCCGCAGGTTCCGTGGAGCGAGCGGACGCCGGCGCCGGCTCAGGTCGGCATTCCGCTCATCAGGTCGAGCGCCAGGTATTGCTGACGATAGGTCTCGAACGGCGTGTCGTCGGCTTCCTCGAGCTTGCGCTGCGCGTCGCGCGAGCGCGCGGCGAGTTGCGCGAACCGCGAAGCCGCCTCGGGCGCGAAAGGCAGCGCCAGAAGCTCGTCGCGATGCGCAAGCGAGTACGCCAACGCGAAATCGATGTACGAATCGTCGTAACGCTCGCGCATTTCGCGCAGGACGCGTGCCGATGGCGTGCGCGTCGGGTCGCGCAGCCGCTCGCCGGCGACGGCGAGGGCGTCGCGGTGGTCGCTGCCGCCGTTTGCCGCGTCGAGCGCATCGACGATCGGCGCGCAATCGCGCAGCACGTCGAGGCCCCAGTCGACGAGCGCGACCTCGCGATCCCCGCGCGAAAGCCGCAAGCCGGGCTCGCGGCCGCGCTCGGCGACGCGGAACTGGTTCTTCGCGATCGTGCGGATCTCCTCGGGCGTATCGGGCGGACTGTCGGCGAGCACGCAATGCAGCAGGAACACGTCGAGGAAGCGCATCGTCACCGGATCGACGCCGACGGTCGCGAACGGCTCGACGTCGAGGCTTCGTACCTCGATGTACTCGACGCCGCGCTCGGTCAGTGCGTGCAGCGGACGCTCGCCGCGGCGAATGCGTCGCTTCGGACGGATCATGCCGTAGAACTCGTTCTCGATCTGCAGAAGGGTCGTCGCGAGCTGCCGGTAGCGGCCGTCGGCGTCGCGCACGCCGATCGATTCGTAGGGCGGATACGACTCGGTCAGCCCGTGATGCAGCGATGCCGCATAGCTTTCGAGGCAATTGAAGCTCACTGCGAGCCTGCTTTGGGCGTCGCTCTGATAGCCGAGCGGCCCCATGCGCAACGACGTCGCATGCGGCAGGTACAGCGTGTCGGCGGACAGCGCGTCGAGACGGTGAGGACGGCCGTCGACGAACGAGCGGCAGACGGCGGGCGATGCGCCGAACAGATACAGCGGCAGCCACGAATTGCGCCGGAAGTTGCGTATCGTCGCGAAGTAGCGCCGCGTACGATAGTCGCTGGGCGATCCCGCGTCGCCGTCGGCCGCCTGCAGCGCGGCCATCGCATCGTCGGGCAGCGAAAAGTTGTAATGAACGCCGGAGATCGTCTGCATCCGGCGCCCGTATCGATGCGACAGTCCCTTGCGATAGATCGTCTTCAGGCGTCCGACGTTCGACTCGCCGTAACGGCCGATCGGAATGTCGTCATCGGGCGGCAATCGGCACGGCATGCTGCTCGACCACAGCGCGTCGCCGTCGATGTGCCGATAGACGAACTGATGAATCTCGGTGAGCTCGCGCCAGCACGCGGCGACGCTCGGCTGCACGCCGGTGATGAGCTCGAGCTGCGACTCGCTGAAATCGGTCGTGATGTGAGGATGCGTGAGCGCGGAGCCGATCTCCGCGGGATGAGGACGCGTATCGAGCGTGCCGTCGGGGCGCACGCGCAGGCTTTCCTTCTCGATTCCGCGCGACAGCCGCGAAAGCGCTTCGGGCGGCAGCGCCGGCAATCGGTCCTTCGCATTCGGCAAACCGCGATCCTCCCCGGACGGTCTTTTGTAGTCGATTCCGCGTGCGTGCAGCATGGCCACGCGCGATGCAGCCCTCACCCTCGCTGCGTCGACATTATGCCTTCACGCCCGCATCCGCGACGTCGACCGCTTCAAGGTCCGCAGGACCGTTTGCACGAACTCCCGCGTGCGCCCCGGCGTCATTGAATTATCATTCGTCCGTGCCGCCGTCGACGCGGCCGCCGTCCTCAACTTCGTCAGTCAGCAACACAACAACATGAACCCGTTGCCGACCCATCAAGCCGGACGCGCCGACATCGGCGGACGTCGCGCATCCGGCAGCATTGCGCAACTGCTCGACACGATGCTGTCGGGTGCGACCATTCCCTGCCGCATCGTCTTCTCGAGCGGCGTCGAATATCGCAACAGCGAAGCGCCGCCGCAGTTCACGATCGTCTTCAGGCGCCGGGCCGGCGAGCTCAAGTTGCTGCGTTACGGGCATGTCGGCATCCTCGAGGCCTATTTCGAAGGCGACGTCGACGTCGAGGGCGACTTCGCGCTCGCGTTCCGGGTCGCGCTCGAGCATCAGTTCAGCCAGCGACCGAACGCGCTCGTCAGGCTGCGCAACCGTTGGCACGAGAAGCGATATTCGAATCGGTCGAGCGCGCAGGCCAAGGCGAACGCGCGCTTCCACTATGGTCTCGGCAAGGCGTTCTACGAGCCATGGCTCGACCGGATCGGCATGATGTACACGTGCGCGTACTGGAAGGAAGGTACGAAGACGCTCGAGGACGCGCAGCGCAACAAGATGGACCACGTCTGCCGCAAGGTGCGGCTCGCGGCCGGCGAGACATTCGTCGACGTCGGCTGCGGCTGGGGCGGCCTGATGTTCCACGCGTGGGAGAACTACGGCGCGCTCGGCACCGGCATCAACACGACGACCGAGCAGGTGCGCGAACTCGGCGAGGACATCCGCCGCCGCGGCCTGACCGACAAGCTCCGCGTCGTCGAATGCGATTTCCGCGAGATGCCGGGCCAATACGACAAGCTCCTGTCGATCGGCACGCTCGAGCACGCCGGTCCCGATTGCCTGCGTGACGTCGTCCGTGCGCACGCCGAGGCGATGAAGCCCGGCGCACTCGGCGTCATCCACTTCATCGGCCACGTCGGATCGTTCGACACCGAGTTCTACATCCGCAAGTACATCTTTCCGGGCGGCTGGATACCGAGCCTGCACGAGGCGATCGACGCGATGGACGCATGCGGCCTCGAGGTTCTCGACGTCGAGAACCTGCGCCGTCATTACGCGCTCACGCTCGACTGCTGGGCGACGCGCTTCGACGAGAACTGGGATGCGATCCACGCGCTCGACCCGGCGCGCTTCGACGAGCGGCAGCGGCGCATCTGGCGCACCTACCTGTGGTCGTGCGCCGAGATGTTTCGCTCGCGCACGTCGCGCACGCATCTCTTCCAGGTGACGGTGAGCAAGGGCAACGTGACCCACTACCCGATGAGCCGCGCGTTCCTGTACCAGCCTGCTGCGTGAGCGCGGCAGGACCGGACGCTTACGGTCGGAAGACGGAGCGCCTCGTGGCCGCGATCGCGGCCGCGCCCTCGCACGATGGCGCAATCGGGCTCGCGAAGCGAACGTCGAACCTCTTCCGCGACCGAGCACGACGCCGGCCACGGATCGATCTCAGCCATTTCGACGCGGTCGTCGCGGTCGATCGCGAGCGCGGCCTCGTCGAAGCGGAGGGCATGACGACGTTCGTCGACCTCGTCGACGCGACGCTCGCGCACGGCATGATGCCGGCCGTCGTGCCGCAATTGAAGTCGATCACGCTGGGCGGCGCCGTTGCCGGCGTCGGCATCGAGGCAACCTCGTTTCGCCACGGCCTCGTGCACGACACGATCGTCGCCATCGACATCCTGACCGGTGACGGACGCATCGTCACGTGCACGCCGGACAACGAGCATCGCGATCTCTTCCACGGCTTTCCGAACTCGTATGGAACGCTCGGTTACGCACTGAAGCTTACGGCGCGAACGCTGCCGGTCGAACGGCACGTCCGCGTCGACCACACGCGGCATGACAATGCCGACCGCTTCTTCGCCGATCTCGCAGACGCGTGCACCGACGACCAGGTCGCTTTCGTCGACGGCGTCGCTTTCGATCGTGGCGAGCTCGTGCTGTCGCGCGCGCGCTTCGTCGACATTGCGCCGTGGACAAGCGACTACACGTACGAACGGATCTACTACCGGTCGTTGCGCGAAAAGGCGGTCGACTACCTGACGACGCGCGACTATCTGTGGCGCTGGGACACCGACTGGTTCTGGTGCTCGAAGAATGTCGGCGCGCAGAATCCGCTGCTGCGCCGTCTCTACGGGCGCGCGCACCTCAACTCGATCACGTATCAGAAGATCATGCGCTTGAACACGCGCGTCGGCGCGGTGGCCGCGCTCAATCGAATGCGCGGCATCCATTCCGAGTCGGTGATCCAGGACGTCGACATTCCGCTCGCGCACTGCAGCCAATTCCTCGCATTCCTGCACGACGAGGTCGGCATTCTGCCGATCTGGATCTGCCCGATCCGTGCGCCCGACCCGGCGAACGACGCGACGCTCTATCCGCTGCCGCGCGCGACGCTGTCGGTGAATTTCGGCTTCTGGGACACCGTTGCAACGCGCGAAGCGCGACGGGCCGGTTTCGTCAATCGGAAGATCGAGCGCAAGGTCGCCGAAGTCGGCGGCATCAAGTCGCTCTACTCCGATGTCTATTTCACCGAGGACGAGTTCTGGTCGATCTACGACCGGCCGGCATATTCAGCGCTGAAGGCGCGCTACGATCCGCACGGCGCGCTGGGCGACCTCTATCACAAGGTCGTGCTGCGCGCATAGCGGTTCAGCGATACACGGCGTCGTCGATCGTCGCCTGGAAGAATTTGCCTTCGTCCTCGAAGCGGCCGGTCCCGAAGTACCAGCCGACGCGAAGCCGTACCGGGATCGTGTAGCCGCCGAACGTCGCCTCCTGGTCGATCGCGGCACCGAATTCGACCTCGCGAAAATCGCCGCCGTCGGGATTGCCCCAACGCGCCAGCGCCACCGACTGCAGCGCGCCGCCCGAGAGCGTCAGCGCGAGATCCTCGTCGTGCGCGTTGACGGCGAAGTGCGCACGCGCAGTGCTCGCGTCGCCCGGCTCCCACGCAACGCGATCGCTGCACAACAGCGACGGCAGCCATACCGATTCGGCGGCGAACCGGCCCGCGGAGGAACGCGTGATGTCGGGACCCGATGCGCGGACGAGCGGCAGGAGCCCGCAGAGCTTCCACTGCATCGTGCCCGCACCGTCCAGGAAGCAGTCGAATCCGCGCATCGTTGCACCGGCCACCCTCACCTTCGCGCGCCAGATCATGCCGCGATCGCGAAGGATCACCTGTTCGGCGGTGAACGGATGCCAGCGCTTGAGCCTGATCGAGCCGTGCATCCGCAGCCGCACGGCCGATGCAAGCGGCGTCTTCGGCGCGATCGCATGCGCGAGATAGCGTTGCGCGGGCGGCGGGAGGTGCGCGACGTCTGCCGGATCGAACGTCGTAGCGGTGTGCGGCGCCGCATCGAACAGGGCGTCGAGATCGGGAGTTGCGGGAGGCATCAGCGTCGACTTTCGTGCCGACCGGCCGAGGATCGCTCGCACGGGCAGCATCGAATCAGTCAGCGGGAAGCGGTCGGAGTTCGATTCGCGCGCCCACCGGACGAGCGGGCGTGCGGACTCGATTGCGCCGGCCGCCTCCCACCCGATCTGCGACAATAGTCGTCACGCGCGAGGAGAAGACGATGCTGAAGGTGCTGTTGCCCGTCGACGGCTCGGTGAGCGCCGTGAATGCGACCCGGAAGCTCGTCGAGACGCTTCCCTGGTACCGCGACGCGCCTGCGATCGAGCTTTGCACCGTGCATCTTCCGTTGCCGAGCGTGCCGAACATGGGCACGTTCGTCAGCAAGGAAACCGTGCAGAAGTACTACGCCGACGAAAGTGACGCGATGCTGAAGCCGAGCCGCGACGTGCTCGATGCGGCGGGCGTTTCCTACACCGTGCACCGACTCGTCGGTCCGATCGCCGAGTCGATCGTCGAGCGCGCGCGGCAATCGGGGGCCGACATGATCTACATGGGAACGCGGGGCATGTCGGCGCTCGCGAACATGGCGATGGGGTCGGTGGCGACGCGCGTGCTGCACCTCGTCCACATACCGGTCGTGCTGATCCACTGAGGCGGATCGAGGACTGTGCCGCCCTGCCTCCCGACGGCGCGCATCAGTCGCGCGCGTGACTGAATGAAAACGGCCGCGCCCGGCGATGCGGCGCGGCCGTCGCGGGGACGATCGACGCTACGGCTTCAGTTGCGCGCGAACCTCGCCGCCCGGATGCGCGGCGCTGTGGATGTTCACGTACAGGTCGCCGTCCTTGAACGCCTTCATCTGGTCCGGCGTGAGCTTCGCGCCGGCGGGCGCGACGAACTTGTCGCCCTCCTTCGTGAACGGGACGATCACCTTGCCGTTCGTGCCCGCTTTCCCCTCGTGAATGTGGGCTGCGGTAGGCGTGAATCCGCTTGCGCTGATGCTGGCGCTCACGCTGCCGTCGTTGTTGATCGTGACCGTTCCGCTACCGGACGAGCTGCCTTGCACCGGCGGCACCTCCTGCGCCCCGGTCAGCTTCACGTCCATGGTTTCGGCGAGCGCGGCAGCCGACGTGACTGCCAAGGCCGCGGCAAGCGACCAGCCCGCGATCCGCGCGACTCTTTTCGATTTGACAAACGCGTTCATCGTAGACCCTTCCTGGTTGGATGAAAGCCGAAGCGTGCGTCGGCGCGGGTACACCGGCGACGGCTCCGGGACAATGGGTACGGCAAACCCGATCGGGACAAACACACGCCCGGCCTGCCCTATTCCAGTGCAGGGGCGAGCGGCCAGTGTACACCCCGCGGCGCACGTCGACGGCTACAATCCGAGGTTCGCCCGGGTGGTGAAACAGGTAGACACAAGGCACTTAAAATGCCTCGGCCGCGAGGCCATACCGGTTCGAGTCCGGTCCCGGGCACCACGTTCGCGCTTCCGACCTTGAGCTTCGGCTCGTGGATCCCGCGACGATTCTGCGACCGACTGTACCTGCACGATCATCAGATCGGCGACGGCAGCCGCAGCTTCTCGACGAAGACGGCAGCCAATCGGTCGAGCGTGTAAGGCTTGATCAGCGCCACGGCACCCCGGTCGGCGATAGCGGGCAGAACGTCGGGACGGCCCGTCGCGAGGATCAGCGG